>QMMV01000060.1 GCA_003647435.1 Deltaproteobacteria bacterium
AAAACAGACACAATGAGCATACGGGCAATCCGGTATAGACCGCCTCAAACTCAGACAGTGAGACAGCCTATACCGGATTGCCCGTATGCGATAATATTTTCAAAAGGCTAAAATGATACGAACAATGGAAGAATGGGCACCAAAGGATTTTTATTTTTTCCATCATTCCCTGATCGAGCCTGCAACAACGCAAATAAATAGCTATAATTCCAATGCCTTATAGAAATCCCGAGGCATAATATTACCTAATTCGTAACACTTTAGCTCTTTTAAAAAACAGACATACGGACTAATATTTTCAAAAAGCTAAACTGATACCAAAAATCTAAACTGATACCCTAATTCCTTTAGAGCTCCATTAAATATTTCCAGCGCCACCTCCTCGGTTTTTGCTTTGTGACGAATGATGGACACGCGATGTTATGACTGCACCCGTCTGATATTATAAACAGCCCGGCCTTCGGCAATAATCGTGTCTTTGTCCTTTGCACTATAGACCCGTGTGTGTACAACCCCTACACGATTGCCTACCCGCTGGACCTCAGATTCTGCAATAATGCCATCATCCGGGCCAGGCCTCAAGTAGTCCACCCTTATATCAACCGTTGAGATTCGGTCTTCTTTGCTAAAATGTGTCCATACGGCCGCCCCTCCACAGGTATCAATGAGGGCAGAAATAATCCCTCCGTGAAGTGCTGGGCGGCGCGTATCTCCAATAAATTCATTGCGAAAAGGAATCAAAAACCTTGCAAACCCCGGTCTCAGTTCATCGACTATGACTCCGAGGTGCCTGTTGAAAGGGACTTGATCTTCCATCAACTTTCTTATTTCGTCTAAGCTTTTTCCCATTCTTTTCTCCTGCACTGGGTTCTCAGGAAACCGCGGGATTCCTGAGATCCTTCTTTTTGGACATCAGGGCATAGTGCCCAAACACCTTCTTTGCGGTATTGAGTATAAATTCTCCTTGTCCCCGTTTCATGTTCCCCTTCCTCGCCTGTATATTTAGACTAATGCCGTTTTTGAGTCTAAGATAACCGCAAAAAAAGCGGCGTCAAGAAGTATTTTTAGTAACTACTCAGGTTGCTTGCCAGGTTCGGGGTTTCACGATGAAGTCTGGGTTGGTCACCTTGCGCTCTTTAGATTTCTTGAGATAACCGTTCAATTTTCATCAGTCTGACCTTGAACTGTGGTAACACTTTAGCTCTTTTAAAAAAACAGACATACGGAGCGGACAGGCCATCCGATTGGAGACTGGCTCACTGTATGAGTTTGAGACGGTCTCCAATCGGATGGCCTGTCCGCAACAATATTTTCAAAAAGCTAAACTGATACGAACTGTGAACCCCGGAACTTTGAACCTGAGTAGTTCCCTTTGTTTCAGCTTTTCTTCCATAGCCGGACTCCACGAATTTACGACGCCGTAAATCTTTTTATTAATCTTTTCATCGAAGATAAGGCAAGAGGAAAAGGAGTTTCAGAGAGCCACCTTTGCATTTGACATCTCGCATCAGTTGGAATAGCCTTAATAAAACAAAAAGTGCGATGCACAAGAAAGTATCCAAAATGGTATTGTTTCTGTTTGGCATCGCTCTCTGTTGGATTATATTCGGCAGAGCGCACATAGAGACATCCTTGAAGCTGGTGCGGGTTGAAAGTATTAATGCCAGATTTCCCAGTACCTGAAAGCATACACATGGGCGAGCCGAACCTCGCTGTGGAAATAGGCGGTATATCAATGAAGAACCCCGTCATTGCCGCCTCCGGGACCTTTGGATATGGTCAGGAATTTGCCCCTTTCGTTGATTTAAACCGCCTCGGCGCAATCATCGTCAAAGGTCTTTCTCTTGAGCCGTCTCCCGGCAATCCACCGCCTCGCATCGTAGAAACCTGCGGCGGCATGTTAAACGCCATTGGCCTGGAAAACGTGGGCATTGAGGCCTTTGTTCGGGAAAAACTCCCGTTTCTCCAAACCTTCAACACCCCCGTTATCTTGAACATATATGGGAGGAGTATCGATGAATATGTTGAGCTTGCCGGGCGCATTCAGCGCCTCGATGCAATCGCAGGAATCGAATTAAACATCTCATGCCCCAACGTAAAGGCCGGAGGTGCCTTTTTTGGAACCGATCCAAAGCGTGCTTTTCAGGTCACAAAAGCCGTACGACAACAGACAGAGCTTCCCTTGATTGTCAAGCTCTCTCCAAATGTAACCGATATCAAGACTATTGCACGGAGCGTGGAAGAGGGGGGAGCCGATGCTATTTCACTGATTAACACCATTACAGCAATGGCGGTTGATGTGGAAAACCGCAGGCCAAGGCTTGCCAGTATCGTGGGAGGGCTATCAGGGCCAGCCATTAAGCCCGTTGCGCTCCGAATGGTCTGGGAAACTGCTAAGGCGGTTCACGTTCCGGTTATCGGCATCGGCGGAATAATGGATGTCACAGATGCCATGGAGTTCTTAATTGTGGGGGCCCGCGCTATACAGGTAGGAACAGCCAATTTCGTAGATCCCCGGGCAACAGTAGAGATCGTAGAAGGCCTGAAGGCTTACCTGATAAAACACAATATTGCCGATATCGGCAATGTCACGGGAAGTCTCGTGACATAATTCCTTATTTTACAACTGGCTCCCGCAACTGTTCAGAGAGCACTGGAGTGCTTGGTAGGCACGACGGGATTTGAACCCGTGACCTCTACCGTGTCAGGGTAGCGCTCTCCCCCTGAGCTACGTGCCTGCATACACGATTTCACGGTTGTATCAGTTTAGATTTTTGAAAATATTAGTCCATATGACTGTTTTTAAAAGAGCTAAAGTGTTACTTACGTTTTTTTGATTAACAGCTATCCTTACCCATGTCAAGGCATCTTTGAAGACTGCTCGCTGAGAATATTCATGCCCCTGTAAATATACTGAAATCCGGAAACCGTTGTCATGCCGGCCGCGAACCAGAAGAGTAACCACTCGATCGTGGGCAAGCTCGGCACCTGAACACGAACCAACACCCAGCACACACATAGCACTTGAGCCACCGTAGTTATCTTGCTCAAGACCGAAGGCCTTACTTCAAACTTCGCATTCACGATATTGAACAAGCCCACTCCAAACAGAATCAGCAGATCACGCGTTATAACAATGACTGTAAGCCAACCCGGAAGCAGGCGGTGAATTGCCAGCATCACAAAGGCTGTGGACAATAACAATTTATCGGCAGCAGGGTCCAGATAAGCCCCAATTGTAGTCTTTTGTTTAAGGAGACGGGCTATAAGACCGTCGAGGCTATCTGTAACCACGGCGATCGTAAAAACAAACAAGGCGGAACCTAAAGCATGTCTGATCAAGCAGATAGCAAAAAGAGGGGTAAGCAGTATTCTCAGTAGGGTAAGGATATTGGGCAGGTTTATCGGAATGGCTTGTTTCATGGTTTTCACGCTTGGGCAGATATCTCGCTGCACCGGCACAAGCAAAGATCTCATTACATGTGATTCTGTTTCTCCATTAACTCAAGTTTTATCTCGTTTTGACCAATTTCAAGGATGTTTATTCTAAAGCCTTCAAACCTCTGCGCCATCAAGTCGTCCGCCAGTGTGCTGGCATCCCCCCTTACCTCTGCGTCCATTCTGGCCTCTCCAGCCTTGATTGCCCGCAAATAAACGTTTTTGACGCCACGGACATCATTTCTGAGAGTCGTTCGGAAGCGGACAAAATCAGCATATTCCTTAATACCCTTCACAAACAGTTGTACGAGGTTCGACCGGTTTGTTTGCCCGTTCCAGCTGGCTATGATTTGCCCCGTTAGGTCTTCAGCCACGTCTGAGGCAGCAAGGCCAAGGGCGTCTGCACCTGCACCCCTTTCGCCGGAATGAAAGATAGCCCTGCTTTTTTGAGACGAACCTATCACCATCCCGTTGTCAGTTCTGATTGCATGCACAGAAACAACGGCCTGGACAGATTTCCTGTTTGATGGCAAGAGATTGCCACTGCGACGAGCTACAGCCTTGCCGACAACAATCACGTCAACCCCAAATTGCCTTCCCAGCTTTAAGGCTTCCTCATTGCTAAGCTCGGGCTTGCTGCATTCCAGACCTATCTCAACATCTTCCATCGATTCAGAAGGATCCACCACGACAAACCCTTTTGCACGCATATATTTCGAAAGGCTATCTTCGGTCACCGACACGGAAGATAGAAAAGGGCCTTTTCTCCACCAGTATTGCGGGAAAATATCATCCACGTTCTGTTCGGAGACAAAAAACATAATCCTCGGCATCCTTCCCCGAATTGCAAGTACGCCAATTTCTTGAAGCCTATCCCTGATGGCACCTATAAGTACTGTAGCCTTCACCGCCACCCGATAATATCGACCCGACTTTGATTCGCCTATGACCTTATAATCATGAATAAACTCGCTCGACTGGTCGTAGACACGGTCGCTCAGAAGCTGAAAGTCGGCCACGACTAATGGCCAGGAAATTAGTCTGCCAACCGCTTGCTCAACTGCAGCACATAAAGCATCTCGAATTGCGTGTTCCCTTGCTTTAGACGCATCACCACGATAAATCATCCCTCTACCGACCACTTTTATGGTGGCGGCTTCATCGGACTTCTGGCCCCATAGAGACGTATCGAATGCCGCCAAACACCAGACAAGTACAAAAACCAGCAAAACATGCTTCACAAAACTGATCATCTCTTCTTCCTTACCACATCGTCGTATGTCTTGTAGGTCAATGCCTCCCGATCTCTCTCAAGGCATCCTTTGCTTCCGCTATGTGAGTATCGTTGATTTCCAAAACCTTTTTGAACAGATCACGTGCCTTCGTAAAATCGAAAGCTGCCTTATATGCCAGCCCCGTATAATAGTAAACCTCGGAACACCCAGGTGAAATGGCAACAGCCTCCCTAAAAGCCGATTCAGCCAGGCTCAGCCAGTTGCTGTCAGCAGATTCTCTGCCGATAGTACACACTCGGATGAAAACCACATCGGCATACACCTTTTCCTCGTCGTTTCTTGCAAGTTCCCTCGCTTTCCGAATCTCCTTGAAGGCCTTTTTGAAATCGCCGTTGTAAGCCCAAACAAGCCCGGAAATAGCATAGGCCTTCGAAAAAGCCGGATCAAGTTCTTTGGCCAATTGAAATTCGTGTAATGCGTTATCGTATTTGCCCAGCTCAACCAGCTTTGTGCCAGCATGCAGATGATTTTGAGGTGTGTCCAATCGATATTTCAACGGCACAACACGAGAGGCACAACCTCCCAAGCAGCACGCGGCTGCCAACCACATCGGCATCAAAATCAAGGCCGTCATTTTCCGCCCAATTCTCATTGTAAGCCTGCCTCCAACTATTGATCAGTCCAGAACAATTATAACCCTGCACTTTTTTAAGAACAGGAGATTTTCAGACGCACCCCGAATCTTCGAGGCATCCGCATTGCTGATAACGAAATCGCACCGACCTGATCCTTGCGCCCTTAAGCCCCGAATGATTAAAGGATTGTCAGAAACTCTTTGGCTATTCCGGGCAGCTTTGATCTCCTTTTCGTACCTCGCCATCCCATGGTGAACTGCAAATTCGCGGCTTACATAAGCCGAACCGTAGACCTCCCTGCCGTCCTCGTCTACGATCCTGACACACATGGCCGGCCGGCCCTTAAGACCGCGGGCATCAAGAATAAGGCCTGTGTATACACCGGCTACGGGGATTTTGACACCTGGCTTTGTTTCTTCCTCTATCTTTTTCCTCTTTTGGACTCTTGGCGAAATGGTCTTTATGTTTGGGACGTGCTTGATCTCACGGGGCAGTATGAACTGGGCAAATCCACCATGCAGTTTAAGCCCGAGGGTCAACTCCACCGTACCATCTGACAAATACTCCCGCTTGACTATCTCTGCCACTTTGATCATATCTTTTAGCTGCATCCGGATGAGGTCATTCTTCTTTACGAGATCCTCAACCAAAGTAGAAGAATCGATCCTAACACGATTGATTGTTTCAAAAAGATGGGAGCGGGCATCCATCTCTGCTTTCGCTTCCGCTGAGCCCTTTTCACCTTTTTGGATTGTCTTTTCAGTCGCCTTTCCAATCCCTTTCGCATAAACAATCCCGCGCGACCAGTTAATTACTCCATGGTTATTGACCAGTTCAAGGACCTCGCCACTTTCTCGGGCAAAGCCGTATCCCTGCAAGCCCACAGCCATAATGACAATCGCCATAGCCACAAGCAGCTTGCGTTTTTTCATGCTTGGTACTCCCTCGGTGAAGGATTTATGCAAATTGTATCGTAAGTATCAGTTTAGATTCTTGAAAATGTCTGTTTTTTTGAAATGGCTGAAGTGATACAATCTTAAAAAGCTTTCTCCCTCATATCTCCATTGAAACTTGTCAGTGGTGACTGCTCGTCAGATTCTAACCCAATTCAATAATATATATACCGAGGCGTATGAAATATATCAATCCCGAATTTCGCAAGTGTATGTGGAAAAGGTGCCCTGCCCTGTCATTGCGAGCGACAGCGAAGCAATTTCTCGGTCACGGGATTGCTTCACCGCTTCGTTCCTCGCAATGATATTTTGAGACCTTTGCGAAATTCGGGATCAATGAGAAAATTGCCCTCAAAAAAACTGGCCAAAAAAGGGAAACCCCTTCTTGGCCGGAACTAAGTTTGATGGTCTTGTAAAACTCCAAATTAAACGGCAAAGATGTGCAGGGGCGATTCATGAATTGCACCTACAAGTACTCGGCCGAGCTGGCCCCAGCGAAAGCGGAGGAAGGGTGCAGCGCAACGCAGCCCCCGCACGGGCGGGATTTACGAAGGCATCAAGCTTCGTCTGAATTCCTGCTGTCACCCTGTAAAAAAGCAAACTAACAGCCTGATTGACGCGATTGAAGATAGTAGATGCGATTGACGGCTTCCACATAGGCTCTGGCACTTGCCTCTAAGATGTCCGTACTTGACCCTCGCCCCAGAGTGCGAAAGCTGTCCCGAGCAATGCGGACAGTGGCAACTCCCATAGCCTCCTTCGTCTCAGTGACAGCCTTGACCTGAAAGTCCTCCAGTTTGTGATAAGCTCCAACAATCTTGTCAATGGCCTTGAAGATAGCGTCAATAGGCCCGTCGCCCTCTGCAGTTGCCTCTAAGATAACCTCGTTCTTCTGAAGCCTTACCCGGGCCTCCGGAACCTTGCCGTTGCCCGTCTTCACCTTATAGGACTCAAAACTGTATAACCTGGTGTCAGCCAGATGGGCAAAGATCACATCCTGTACGATAATGTTTACATCCTCGTCGTAGACGCGCTTCTTTTTGTCGGCAACGGATAGAAAACGCTCATAGACCGTTTCAAATTCTTCTCCTTTAAGATCATAACCCATCTCCGATATCTTATGCTTCAGGGCATGTCTTCCCGATCTTGCCGTCAGGACTATAGCGTGTTCGGTTATCCCCACATCTTCCGGGCGAATGATCTCATATGTAGCCCGATCCTTCAGGATGCCATCCTGGTGGATACCAGATGAATGAGCAAAGGCATTCGCCCCAACAATGGCCTTATTTGCCTGAACCGGCATTCCCATCAGTCGGCTTACCAGGCGGCTTGTTTTGATGATCTCACGGGTGTTTACCGAAGTGTAAAAATTGAAATAGTCTTTCCTGGTCTTGATCGCCATTACAATCTCTTCTAAAGAGGCATTACCTGCCCTTTCTCCAAGACCATTCATGGTGCATTCCACCTGCCTTGCCCCATTTTCTATAGCAATCAGACTGTTAGCTGTTGCCAGCCCCAAATCGTTATGACAGTGAACACTGACAACGGTATTTTCTATATTGGGGACTTTTTCCTTGATATACGAAATCAGTTTGCCAAACTGCTGCGGAACCGCGTAGCCAACCGTGTCCGGGATGTTTACCACAGTGGCCCCCGCGGCAATCACCTGTTCCAGCACTTTTACAAGATAGTCCGGGGCAGTCCGTGAGGCGTCCTCTGTCGAATACTCCACATCGGGACAAAGTGATTTGGCAAATTTCAAAGCTTCAAGCCCCCGCTCCAGGGCCTTTTCCCGATCAAGACCAAATTTCTTCTGGATATGAATATCTGAACTACCAAGGAACACATGAATGCGAGGTTTTTCCGCCTTTTTGATGGCCTCCCAGGCTGTTTCGATATCCTTGCGAACTGCCCTGGCAAGTGCCACAATGGTTGGCCCCTTAACCTTGCTCGCAATGGCTTTGACAGCCTCAAAGTCGCCGGGAGATGAAATAGGGAATCCTGCTTCAATGGCATCTACCTGTAACCTGGCTAATTGTAAGGCAATTTCCACTTTTTCTCTCGGATTCAGGCATGCCCCTGGAACTTGTTCTCCATCCCTCAATGTCGTGTCAAAAATAAATATCTTTTCCATTGTTCCCTTCCTTTCATTGCTTCTCGTATCCAAGTTAGAATTATCGTAACACTTTAGCTCTTTTAAAAAAACAGATATACGGAGCGGGCAGGCCATCCGATTGGAGACCGTCTCAAACTCGAGCCTAACTGAGCGTAAAGAAAAAACAGCGCGTAGAAGTTCAAATCAGAT
>QMMV01000061.1 GCA_003647435.1 Deltaproteobacteria bacterium
GATATAACAAACATTGAAGCAGAAAACCGGATTAAGGTGGACAGTGTTTTTCTGCTTACCTGGATAGACAGCGCGCAGGTGCCTGTTTGGCCGGAGGATGCTGGAAGTGAATTCTATTGCATGGAAGAAGAAAGCATATCGTTTAATGGTGAAAGTCATGATGTTTCGTTTTTAAATGCCGTGCGAATGCTTTCCGGCATCAGGGCAATCTCCCCACGCATGGAGAAGCTATGTTATTACAGCCGTAAGGCCCTTCCCTACCTGAACGCCCTTTTGTTTTTCGCAATCCTTTTGTTTGCCGCAGGATACTTCTGGTTCGATGGCAGGGCCAATCTGCTTGAAACACAGATTAAGGCGGTAAACGCTGAGATTGCAAGGGTGCAAAAAGAGGCCCCTTTGCGGGAGGTGCCGTATAAAGAAACCTTAGCCTTTGCTAAAGAGCTTGCCTGTTATCGGGCGGCTCCATCTTACGAGAAAGTAGTGAATGACATATCGGAAAACCTTCAGGAGGGCATGCTTGTCGATGTTCTGAAGGTAGATTATGCAAAAGATTCGGTCAATATCGAGATCTTCGGAAATGTGAAAGCCTCCTTTGAGGTGGCTTACAGGGGATACCAAAAGTTTGAGAATGGACTCAGACGAAGAGGCTACAATGTGGTCAAAAGCCAGTTTGATACGAAAATACAGCAGTCAGAATTTCTCATCAAATTGAGGAAAAAGATTCTGTAACTACCCAGGTTGTCAGGTTCACGGTTCACGGTTCAGGGGTTCAACCCAAGCAGAATCGTTGTACATGCGAAAAGATCTCAACTGGCGCATGGAAAACCCCGATTTAACGGTACCGGGTTAAGCAAATAACCATTGAACCTTGAACCCTGAACCTCGAACGGATCATTTTAGGTCTATGAAAAGAAAACACTATGGATTCCTGGCACTTGTGCTAACCATTGCCTGTGTGGCAGGGGTGGCTGTCTATGCCTTCAAGGGTTTTGAAAAAATGGCGGGCAAGCGCCGGACATTGAAATTCAGACCGCCCCCTGTTACTGTTTCCGTCCCTGGCGGGGACGAGTTGCGGGAAATGCAAAAGTTAGAGCATAAGCTACCAGTCGTCGCTCATCCGCCCGGTTTGGAAATCTCTGCCGTCAACCTTTCCCTGTTTGGTTACCAGCCTGTCAAAGAAAGGACATATCGCCGGGCGGGAAAAAAGATAGTCTTGCCCCCACAGATGCGCTATTCCGTGAGCCTTGCGTTTTCGGCCAAAACAAGGCGTTTTTGTGTTATTGACGGAAATTTTTACCAGGAAGGCGCTGCGCTTCCGGGCGGAGGCAAGATCGTAAAGATAGAACCGACGAGGGTCCTGATCAGAAAAGACAGGCTCAAGTGCTGGGTGCCGGTTGGAAAAGCGGCGAGAGACACAGGAGGGGCAGTAGGTAGTAGGGAGTAAGTAGTAGGGAGTAAGTAGTAGGGAGTAAGTAGTAGGGAGTAGGGAGTAGGGAGTATGGAGCATCCAGCATCCAGCATCCAGCATCCAGTATCGGAGCGCAGCGACAAAATATCCAGTATCGGAGCGCAGCGACAAATCACAACGGTCCATAACGGACAGCAAACGACGGACCAGGGAAGTCAGGATCATGAAGCATAATAATAAGTTAATAATGTTGCTGTTATTGTTGACAGGAGTCATTTATATTTCAGGCTGTGCGGCCGGCCCGGCGTCTCTTCTGGAGCCCAGGCCGCCGTCTCCCCGGTCTATTCCTGAAAAAATAGAGGCGGAATCGGAGGCATTGGAGTCCACCCAGAAAGAGCTGAAAACACGTCTGGAGAAGAAGGGCGGCAGGGAAGTGGGTATCAAGCCAGTACTACCTGCATATAATCCCTTAGAGGATCATATTGTTTCCTTTTCGATGATCGATGAAGACCTGAGACTGGTTCTTTATTCCCTGGCACAGGCAGTGGGAATGAACATAATCATTGACCCCAGCCTCCGTGATGAAAAGCACCTCGTCACTCTCAATTTTGATAAGGTCTCTGCCGCAACAGTTCTTGATGAAATTGTCAATACATTTGACCTCTATTATGAGCTTGACGGCAACGTCATCCGCATAAAGCCCTTTCAGGAACGGATATTTAAATTGAACTTCCTCGACACCCAGATGAATACGAAATTTGACGTAGGCGGTGATGTTCTCGGAGCGGGGGAAGAAAGCTCTATCAGCGGGCTTTCGGGAACATTCCAGATAACAGGTGCCGGGGCCCGGAAGCAAAATGCGTATGACGTCATAGAAGATATGACAAGAAAGTTACTTTCCAAGCGAGGGAAATATTCGCTTAACAGGTTATCCGGCACTCTGTATGTCAAAGATACTCCTGCCGTGATTCGCTCAGTTGCAAAGCTCATAAACCAGCTAAAAGAGACGCTTGCAAGGCAGATACGGATTGAGGCAAGAATTATTGAGGTCATCCTTTCAGATGAGCACTCATATGGCATTGACTGGGATCTGTTGAGGAAGGAAACCAAGACCGCAACAAAGGTCACTTCCGCCTCCTGGGCACTTGGAGAAGGCCTGGTTCTAACGGGGGTCCACAGGGCATTTACGATTAACAGCGTGATCAACGCCCTTAACACTTTTGGAGATACAAGGATAATTTCCAACCCGAACATACGTTGTAAGCACGGCCAGCCTGCTATTATAAGTGTTGGAACCTCTATCAAGTACATGGAAAAGAAGACGACATCCGGGGGGACAACAGACATTTATGGTAGAACTACGGGTGTTGATGTGGATATAGAGACGAGTTCCGTCTTCGACGGTGTTATCCTTGGAGTAATCCCTTTCATTCAAGAAAATGGTAGAATTACGCTTCTTATTAATCCGATAAAGAGCGATGTGGATAGATCGAGCATCATACCGGAGGACGTCGGGGGCGGGGATAAGATTTCTCTTCCCAGGGTCAACATAAAGGAAATGAACACTACAATTGATGTTAATAACGGTGACGTGGTTATCCTCGGCGGATTGATTGATAAGCGGCGAGAAGGGGAAAAAAGCGGGGTGCCATTTCTTTCCGCCATTCCTCTGTTCGGCAATTTGTTCAAGTACGATTCCATGGTAGACGAAACCCGGGAACTCGTTATTGTTCTGACTGTCACGGTGATATGAGAAGACGTCAACCGTTGACCGTTGACCGACAGACAACGGACAACCCACGCTTCTATTCTGGTTCCCACGCTCCGCGTGGGAACCCAAGGCTTTTGGCGCTCCGCGCCATGTAGTGAGGGGTTGTGACTAATATGGCTTCCTGATTGGGCGCAGAGCGCCCGGTGGAGCCCGTTCCCACGCAGAGCATGGGAACGAGAAATGATGCGGAGTAGGGAGTAGGCAGTAGGTAGTGCTTACTGCTTACTGTAACAAATGAGTGTTATATTCAAGACACTGAAAAAGCTGCGAAGATCTTCGACTCAACTGGAGCAGAAAAAAGCAAAGACGAAAAGATACAATATTTACTCTTTTCGTAGAGTGCTGTTTTCGCCTGCTGGTGTCATTGTGCTTGCTTTTTTTTTCTTTCTTTCCGGCATCGGCGCCCTCTACGGTGTTCGCTATCTTCAGACCTACTTTGCCCGGAGGGCCAAAGAGACAGTAATGGTAGCAGGGGAAAGGGAAGGGCCTCCAAAGTCTGTCAGGGTGCCTGTCAACAAAGAAAAAGAGATTGTCGCAAAAAAAGAAGCTGTCATCCAACAACCTGTAACGCCTCCCGCCCCAGCCTACACTCCTGTCCAAGCGGCCAGGCCTGGACGGATCCTCACATATTCCCCGCCGGAGAGAAAAGCCCTTCCTTCTAAACAGAAGTTCCGGGTTGTCGAGCATTTGCCTGCAGAACCCACCCCATCTCGTCCTGAGCAGCCTTTGAGAGCGCGGTATTTACCGCCTGAATCTGAAAAGAGAATTGAAAGGCCGTCAAACAAAGAAATAGCCCCGGCAGCAGCTTCGGTACTTTCTCCGGTCGCCGTGCCTTCGGAACGGGGTCCGATGCTAACTGTCGGCCCAAGTGCTACAGGTGAAACTCCAATAAAACCCTCTGTTGCTCCTCGTGTGCGGGTGGCCTATAAGGCAAAGAGGCTGGTTAGAAAATCCAAAGTACCTGTGCCGGCGGTCGTGCCAGTGCGAGATGCGCTACGGGGAGTTCGCCCGCCCGGGGAAAAGGCGGAAAGGACTTTGCCACTTAAGAAGTCGGCGATCACAAAGGGTGAAAGAATTTTTCGCAACAATGCAGAAAAGGCAGCCAAGATCGGCCGTTTGGTTTCCAATCTGAAAAAAGCAATATCGATCGGCGACCGTACTCGGGCAGAGGCCCTGATTGACGAGTTATCCTTGCTGAAAGGAGAGGGTAATCATTACGTGCTGAAGTTGAGAGCATACTGGTTCATGCGGCAGGGGGACTACGATAAAGCTGCAGAACTTTTGAGCAGGGTCCTGAAAGAAAATAAAGATGATCTTGAAGCAGGTGTTAACATGGCGATCATCGAGATCAGGGCCAATGAAATCACCAAGGCCAAAAAGAGGTTGGCAAGGCTCAGAGACATCTATCAAGAAAATAGTCTGGTGCGGGACCTGCTTCAAATGACACGCGAGCAGCAGTAGGGGCGATTCACGAATCGCCCTTACCGGCAGTAGGGAGTACGCAGTGACAATTGATAAATGGCAAATGATAAATGGCAAATGACAGATGATGCCTGTAGCGGGGAGGACAGCGGACAGGGTAGCGGCTATTATAATCTACACAGGATTTTCTCTCTTAGTATTGTGGGCCGGCATGAAGCTCATCAATTACGTTCTTGTGACAAGATTTTATGAAGGTTACATTGTCGGATGGGAGATTGGTTTACGCCAGTACAACAGCAAGGGAGGCAACTGGCCTCACTTCTCGGGGGGCAACCACGTCGAGTACATGAACAGCCTTGTCCGGTTGATGCAAGAAAAAGGGACTCTGCCTCCTCTTTCGAATACAGGGCGTAGATATGTCTACCATCTGAAGCGATTGAGATCTCCCGGTGAATACATCTTCCTTCTCTGTTTTCCTGACCGAATAGTTCTTTATGGTATGTCCGATAAGACGTTCATGCGGATGGACAAGCTTATTGATGGTGAATCAGACTGTGAAAGAGGTCTCTTTACCGGCAGGCCGAGCAAAGACGGCCTAACTTACACAGGGGTATTGCGGTTATGAAAACGGAACAAATAAATGAAGAATCGAAGTGGCTGGAATATTTTGCTCTAAAATACAATCCATTTCCAGTAGCTCCTGATACCGATGGTTTTTACCTCACTGAAAATGTAAACCGCATATTGGCAGAAATCGTCCACGGAGTTGTTACCCGAAAGGGTTTCATGGTCTTTACGGGTGAGATAGGGCTCGGGAAGACAACGATCAGTCGCAAGTTGATAGGTATTCTTGAAGGAAAAGGGGTCGAGACGTCCCTTGTATTTCACACATTCTATCAAGACGCGGAACTGCTAAGAGAGATAAACAGGGATTTTGGCTTGCAGGTAGACAGCCTCCTCCTTAGCGATCAGATGAAGATTCTCAAGTCCTTTTTACTAAAGGAAAACCGCAAGGGCGGAAACTGCGCCATTATTATTGATGATGCACAAAACCTTGACCAGAAGAGTCTTGAACTTATCCGGATGCTTTCAAACCTGGAAGCAGACAGACAAAAGCTGGTGCAGATCTTACTTATCGGGCAGCCGGAGCTTATGGACAAGCTTAACGCACACGAACTCCGGCAACTCAAAAGCAGAATCATGATCCGGGAAGAGGCAAGACCTCTGAATGAAGAGGAGCTGAGAAGCTATGTCCTGTTCAAACTGAATGCGGCTGGCAATACCGGAACAACCACCGTCACCAAAAATGCCATAAAGAGAATATATAAGCTGACCGGAGGCAATTTCAGACAGGTAAACACACTGATGGAAAGATGCCTTTACGTGGCATTCCTCCACGACACCACAAATATCAGCCGCCAGATCGTAAATGAGGCCCAGAGAGATCTGTCCCCGGAGGAAAGTGCGCCAATCAAACGGCCGTTGTTGTGGGGACTGCTTGTTACACTGGCACTATATCTTACTGCCGGGGTCCTTTACCCTGGGATATTCTTTAAATTACCTTTTGTAAAAGGCGAGGCTCAGGTTGTCATACCTCGTTGCAGGAAAAAAATACGCGAAAAAGCCGTGTTGTCAGATCAGGCAAAAGCTATTGCCAAAAAAGGGACTCCCGTTGCCCCAGGCCCCATTCCTCAGCCGGTTGCCGATTTTCTGGCGGCGTATAATCTATCCGATTTTGAGAAAGCCTTCTTTGACGGCCTTGAGAAAAACCTGCTCGGCCAGGTAGCCTCGACTATCCTGGAACAAACAGGCTATCAAATGGTCCAATTAGATCGGCTCCCGGACAATGTAAGAGCCAGGTACGCCATTTTGAGTCTTTCTTCAGCCAATGATGGGAATGAAAGGTATCTACTCTTCTGGAAACCGCAGGTCAGGGTGAAAAAGTTTTACCTCGGCTATCAAGGGAAGGAAATTATAAGCCTCGAAAGACTCCTGGCCGGCATCGATTTGTATCATCACAAGCCGGATGGGATCGTTGGAAGAAGGCTGATGAGGGCAATCAATCATTTTCAAGAGATGAGTGGTCTTACAATAACGGGTTTTCCGGATGAGAAGACGATCTTTTTGTTGTGTGAGGCACAGGAGGTAGGCAGTAGGGAGTAGGGAGTAGGCTGGGTGCTGGATAGCTTGACGTGATCAAGTATCAAGTATCCAGCATCAAGTATCCAGCATCAAGTATCAAGTATCCAGCATCCAGTATCCAGTATCCAGTATCGGAGCGTCGCGCCAAATAACAGCGGACAACGGGCAACGGACAAGGACAAATGAACAATAAGATAAAACGAAAGCCTTTAGGTGAACTATTAAAGGAAAAGGGGCTTATCAGGGATGAACATATCAAGTTTGCCATCCAGGAACAGAAGATTACAAAGGAAAAGGTAGGCGAGATCCTTGTCCGCCTGTGCTTCATAACTGAATACGATGTTGTTAGCACCCTCGCCGAACAGGAAGGCATCCCGTATCTTGATGTGGACCAGGTTCTGCCTAAAAAGGACGTTCTCAGAATATTTAATAAGGGTCTCTGTCTCAATAATGTGTTCCTTCCACTTCGTGTTGAAGATAACACAATTGAAGTTGCTTCTCCATTTGCATCAGATGAGAGACTTGCCCAGTTGATATCCCGCCACACAGGCCTGAGACCTAAGTTTTATTTTGCCGAAAAGATGAAAGTCCTAAATGCTGTAAATAAGTTATACTACTTCGTTGAAAACCCCATTGAGAAACTGATTGAGAACGAGGTCAGGTTGCTGTCTCAGGACGTGGAGATGGCAAGAGGCATGGAGACCCTGATCAGATACATCCTTCACCTGGCGGTCAAGATGCGGGCAACAGATATCCACATCCGCCCCATGGAGAAATCCACAAACATCTCTTTTCGCGTTGATGGGGTCATGACCTCCGTATTATCCCTGCCTGCCGATTTTAACAGGATCATTTCCAGCTTTAAGATGAAAGCCGATATGGATATTGCCGAACAGAGGCTCCCGCAGGATGGGCGCTTTTCTGCCACTATCTTGAACAGCGGTTATGACTTCAGAGCCTCTACTATTGTTTCTCCATACGGGGAAAACCTGGTTCTTAGAATCCTGCCGATGGAGAGCGCCCTGATGGGTATGGGCCAGCTCGGATTCTTTGCGGAAGACATCAAAAAAGTTGAGGAAATGTTTAACGAACCTTTTGGTATTCTGCTCCTTACCGGCCCTACAGGTTCAGGTAAATCGACCACCCTTTACGCGGGTATCAGAAGCCTCGATCTGCTGAAAAAGAATGTGCTCACGGTTGAAGAGCCGATTGAATACAGCATACCTTTGTTGCGCCAGACGCAAGTCAACGAAAAAGCAGGTTACACCTTTGCCAATGCAATTCGTTACTTTCTCAGACACGATCCTGATGTTATCCTGGTTGGCGAGATTCGTGACTCAGAGACAGCCGCAACGGCCGTAACGGCATCGACTACGGGGCATCTGGTCCTTTCCACGCTCCATACCAATAGTGCAATCGGTGCGATCCCGAGGCTCAGGGACTTAGGGATAAGGCCGTTTTTGATTGCCGATTCCCTTATTGGGGTTGTAAGCCAGAGGCTGGTTCGGCGGATATGCAATAACTGCAAGGAAGAGTACCGGCCGTCTGAACAGGAACTGATTTATTTGAAAGACCCTTCCATTCGAAAGTTGTACAGAGGGAGGGGGTGTGAGGTATGCAACGGATCTGGATACTTCGGCAGAACGCAGGTTTACGAACTCCTTGTTGTGGATAAAGAGCTTTCGCGGTTGAACGATCAGGAGGCGGAACTAAACATAATAAAC
>QMMV01000062.1 GCA_003647435.1 Deltaproteobacteria bacterium
CACCTATGGCCGTAACATGGCCACCAATGCAAAGCTGACCGCTCCAGCCATGAGTCGTATAGCAGAGTTTGCCACCAGGATCGAATCCTCCTTCAAGATATGCCTTAACTCCGAAAGCCCCTTTGACCTCTCCAGCATCAACACCCAGTCTCAGCCCGATGCTTCCCTGCAGACTGACACACGTTTGCCCATATGTTCTAAGTGTACACTCCATTGTAATATAACTACTGAGCTGTCCCTCTGCGGAAAGGGTAACGTTCACATACCCTATAAGACCAAACTGATTGTCGCCTACCTGGAGCCCCCATCCTGGAATAACCTGGCTGAATTCAGCCGATACTTTCCCTTCAAGGGTGTACCGGTTCCAGGAAAGATCAACAAATTTGCCGGTCTTGTGCTGGCAGCATCGATCCCGACACCTTTCCGTCTTGAAGCTGATTCCTCCGGAAATCTTCCACTTAACCCCTCTGAAAATGATGATCCTGTCTTTCAACCAGTTTATCTTGTGCGCTGCATCCCAGGACACTGTTGCAATTTCCTGACAAGTTGCTTCCAGCCCCATCGGGTCGGTCAAATTTATTGGATTGGACCTCGCATATTCGTACAGGTTAAGGCCATCAACATATCCTGCAGGATCTCTGCTGATAAAACGCCCTAAATCTGGAGAATAATATCTGGCAGGGAAGTAATAAAAGCCTGTTTCAGTGTCCAGACGCTGGCTGGTAAACAGGTAGGGATTTCCGACGGAAGATTTGTCGATGGAGTTTCCATCGCTGTCAAAGATGCTTGCATGACCATATGGGTCATAGCGATAGCTTTCGACTATATTTCCAGTGGAATCGGCAAGTGCGATAATGCTCCCCCGGATATCGTGAAGATAGTAGTAATCCGCCCCGTCTCGTCTCATAGATAAAACGTGATTGGTGTTTGTATCATATGTATACGAGGCCTTGAGTGTTCCATCCTCATACTCTTCCAGGACCCGGCGAGCGCCTGCGTATATGTATGTATAGACCTTCCCCCCGGCGACTTTTTTGATTCTTCTTCCTACAGCGTCATAACTGTAGGATGCCACTGTTGAACCATCACTCTTGTCCTTAACCAGGACCAATTGATTCAGTGCATTGTAAATATACTGGTATCGGTCATCTTCGCCAAGATTACCGTTGCTGTCATGATGGAGAGAAATTCCTCCACAGGAAGTATACTCGTTCAAATTGTTCGCAGTGTAGCTGGTTGCATCTCCGTCCACGGTAACAGACAAGCGGTTCCCAACAGGATCCAATCCGTATGCCGTCGTTGAAGACACCTGAGGCTTCCCCAAATCAACCTGAGTCAATCTCTGGACTGTATCGTATGTATAATGGCGACTTTCCGCCGGATTTAACAAGTCATCTTCATCAACAATCTGTCCGGTCAAATCCCTTGTAAACTGGCGGTGTACCAGCCAGGTGTCATTCTTTTTGTAGCCAAATTCTGTCAGCTTCTCATTAACGTCATAATTAAAGATTGCAGTCAGACCATTTCCCAGGACAGTGGCAGAGAGCAAATCTCTGGAATTTTCATACAGGTACTGTGCTATACTGGTTTCTCCCTCTGTTATTGAAGCAATCCTGTCTCTGATATCATAGGTTTCTACTATCTGGCGTCCGCTGGGGTAGGTAATCGTCCTCGTCCTGTTCGCCATATCGTAAACGTATTGAACAGTTCCGAAAGGCTGGTTTTCCTGGAGCAATCTTCCACTCGGATGGTAGGTATATGTTATCGCCCCTTCTGGATTGGTGGCTGTAAGCATTCTGCCCAGAGCATCATAAGTAAAGGTTGTTTCCTCTCCTCCGGGCAGGGTTCTCTTTACGATGTGGTTTAGACTGTCGTACTGATAATTGATCTCTTCACCGGAAGGAAGGGTTTCCTTTATTTTGTTGCCCTTTGCATCGTATGTATACGATTTGAAGCTTCCGTCAGCGTAAGTCTCCTTGACGACCCTATTTAAGGCATCATACTCGTAAGACGTTGTGTTGCCATTGGGGTCCGTAAGGGTAAGACGGTTACCTCTCTGGTCGTAGGTTGCAGATGTTGTACCGGTGGGATCCGTGGAAGAGATGATCCTTCCTGCAGCGTCGTAGGCAAAAGTGACGACAGACCCAGCCGAATCGGTTATACTGATCAATCTTCCCGCAGGGTCGTAAATAAAGGTTTCCGTTCCTCCATCAGGTCTGGTGGTAGCTATCTGTCTTCCCGCCGCGTCATATGAAAATCGGGTGGTATTGCCGACCCCATCCGTCCTTGATATTTTTCTCCCCGCGGCGTCATAGCTTACGGTCAAAAAGGTACCCAGGCCATCTTCCGCCTTGACCTTTCTGTTTAATGGATCATATGAGTATGTAATGATCTCGCCATTCGGCATTGTCTCTGACACGAGGTTGCCTACTGCGTCATATGAGAACGACTTTGTTTCACCTCCTGGAAGTGTCACAGAAACGAGCCTGTTCAGGGCGTCGTAGCTATAGGTGGTTGTGTAATCGAGAGGTTCCGATTTGTGCGTAAGGTTTCCCACTGCATCATAGGCATACGTGGTTTGATGGTTCATTTGATCCGTAACCGATATCACCCTTCCCAGAGGATCGTAAGTCTTGCTGATAGTATATCCAAGCGGATCAGTTTCAGATAGTAAATGGCCCAGAGGATCGTAAGTAAACTGGTATTCATTTCCCAATGGATCCGTGACCTTGATATTCTGGTGGATAGCATTGTATGTGTACGTTGTGATATTTCCGTTGGCATCGGTTTTGCTTACAAGGTTGCCCACACTGTCATAGGTATATCTTGTAATATTGCCCAGGGGATCGATTTCCTGTACCAATCGGCCTCGAGCGTCATAGACTCGCTCTCTTTTGTTTCCTAAGGGATCGGTCTTTGAAGTCCATTGGCCACGCGCATTGTACGAATAGGTGGTTTCATTTCCCAGAGGATCTATTATTTTTACCAGCCTGTTCTGGCTGTCATACTGGTAGGAAGTAGTATTGCCCAGGGGATCTGTCTCTGAGGTCAGGTTGCCGGCGGCGTCGTAGGAAAAATGCGTATCGTTTCCGAGAGCATCCCTGATCAGCGTGAGAAAACCGGCTGAATTATAGGCATAATACGTGACGTTTCCTCTTGCATCGGTCTCCGAGCGCTTTCGACCAAGCCGGTCATAGGTATACGTGGTTACGTTGCCGAGAGGATCTGTGATCTTGACCAGGTTTCCGTCTGTGTCGTACTCGTAGGTCGTTGTTCGCCCCAGGGGATCGGTCTTGCTCGTCTGCTGACCTTCGGCATTATACGTGTATGTCCACTCGTTTCCTCCCTTGTCCGTCTTTTTGACCAGGTTTCCGCTGTCATCGTACTCATAGGTTTCGGTATAGCCGAGAGGGTCGGATTCAGACGTGCGCTGATTAAATTCGTTGTAAGTATATGTCCAGGTGTTTCCAAGGGGGTCGGTCCTTGAGGTAAGATTCCCATTTTCGTCGTAAGTATATATCCATTCCCCTCCATTGGCATCTGTGACCTTTGTGGGGTTGTTGTTCTCATCAAACTCATATTCCCTTGCTCCCCCGTCAGGGTATACGGTCTTTGTAATCAAATCCTCTTCGTTGTAATAGTAAGTAGTGGTATTCCCCTGTGAATCCGTGCACGTGGTCTTGTTGTTTGCCGGATCATACGAATATGTGTAGGTTTCTCCCCCTTCAGAATAGCTGGCCACCCTTGCACGGTCATCATATGTTACCTGAAATACCGTGCGGCCGCTCGGGTCAATGATGGAGACCAGTCTGTGTTCGGCATCGTAGACGTAATTCGTTGTATTTCCGGCAGGATCGGTTACCGAAACAAGGTTGTTATCATCGTCATAACCGTATGTGAAATTGTCCCCGTCAGGCAGTGTAATGGATGATATTTTCTTGTTGGTTCCATAAGAATAGACAAGAGACTTGCCGGCGGCATTCGTGACTTTGGTCAGAAAACCGTCGCTATCATATGTGAAGGTAAGGCGGTTTCCTTTCCGGTCGGAAATATATATCGGATACCCATATTGATTGAACTTTACCTCGGGGGCGGATGATCTCGCACAGGAGGCACAATCGGCATTCAGCGTAAACGTCCCGTCGCTGTTTTCCTGTAACCGGTCATAGGTCAGGACCTTCTGGGCGGTGTAGCTTCCATCCTGATTCTTGATAAAAACAGCCCTCTTGCCGTTTGCAAGGCGAATGACCGCATAGTCATTGATCCCGTCGGTGTACTGAACGAGCTGCATAGTATGTTCTGAGACCCAGCCGTAACCAAAAGGTCCATTGTAATGCTCCTGGCTGTTGTATGAGCGTACGATATCCAGTGACGGGCCGGGACCCGGGATGGTCGCATCCACAAATATCTTGACGAGGTCCCCAGAGGCCACGTAAACAGGTGAACCCTTGGAGTCCACGGCCGGTTTGTCCTTGTCCTTGCACGGGTCATCGTCCGGCGGGTCCGGTGGCTTGGGAGGTTTGGGAGGTTGGGTGTTTGTCAGATCATGACCTGTATCCAGCGGCGGTTGGTGGAAAGACCAGCCATTTGGAGATAAGACAAGGACCAGGACAAATACAAGAAGGGTTATGATTAGATTTCTTCTCATCGGACTCCCTTTCCTTTCAATCTCACGTCGGGTTGATGCATCAACATGGTGTATTTGTTTTCCCAATCATTTAGTAAAACAGGTTGAATACGGAATGCACTGCCTGCGACTCATTGCCTGCGGCATCCTTTGCTTTCAGCCTTACCCGGTAGTATCCAGGAGCGGGCAGTCTGCCCGCACTATTCAAGCCGTCCCAGTAAAGAGTATTCGGCCCGGCACTCATACCCTCACTCATTATCTGGCGAATCATCTTATTGTTAGGATCCCATATCGTGGCCTGCACATCAGCCTGCTTTGACAGAGAGAAGCTGATGGCAAGCCGTGCTTCACCTGCATAAGGATTAAAGGCCGGATTAAAATAATGGGGTGAAGCGATTACGTGGCTCAATATGGGACGCGGCTCGATAATCATGGCGTTATCGGGCAGATACCAGGCGCTCGTTGAAATTGTGTAGGATGTGTCAGTAGGTATCAGGTTTCCATCATCATCTGTACCATCCCAGGTAACCACCTTGCTTCCAGAGGTCATCGGGTATTTCAACAGTATTGTGCGGATATCGGCATTCCAGTTCCAGGCAAAGACATACATGCTCACCTCACCAGGTTTTGCCAGGTCAAACCTGATATCGAGGGGCTCGCCTGAAAATGGATCGAAATTCGACTGGTACTGCTGGTGAGGGGTCTGCCTCTCAAACCCCTCTGTGTTAGTCAAATCGTAAGTAAATTTTCCGCCGCCACTCTCATATTCTGCAATAAAGTAGTAGACACCTGGTTCTACATCATTTCCGTTCTCATCTTTGCCATCCCGCTCGTACTCATGGATGCCCGGGGTCAGGGCTTCGTTGTCAACTACCGTCCGCACAAGGGTCCCTGTTTCGTCCACGATCCGGAGCGTGAGAGTCACAGGGGTGCTTACAGCAACCCGGATAGGCATTGTTTCGCCCGTGGTGGGATCAAATTTCTCTGTACCCCGCCAGACCTTGAAGCCGGTGGTGACGTTGATATCAACCGCAGCGAGTCCGCAAGAACCATTGCTTGTGGTAACTTTAAGTGTTGCTCGGTAACTGCCGCACTCCGTATAATTGTGGTATACGTCAGCGGTGGAAGAAGACGCCCAGTCGTAATTGCCGTCACCATCAAAATCCCACTCATAGTTAGTTATTTCATCTCCGGCAGCGGGGACAGCCTTACCGGTAAAGTGAACCAGCAGGGATGCCGGGCCTTCCGATGGATCTGCAGATGCCTCGACATCAGGCGCCCCGGCAGCCATCACAATGACATTTGCCGTGGCCTGTGCCTCATTCCCGTCATTGTCCTGCACCTTTACTTTCACCTGATAGCTTCCAGGGTTGTTAAACGTGTATGAAGACTCCGGAGTCGTGGCCCAATCACCGAAACCACTCCCAAAATCCCAACAGAATCTGGTTACTGTCCCGTCCAGGTCGGTGGCATAGGCAGTAAAATTGACGGTTAAAGGAGAAGGTCCGAAGGCAGGATTTGCCAGTGCCTCTACCGTGGGTGTATCTGGCACAGTGACATTTATCTCAATCGAATTAGAACCGGAAAGTCCGTCATGATCGGTTACCTTCAACTTCGCATGGTAGGTTCCGGGTGTATTGTAGGTATGTTCAGTGGTCATGGATATGGGAGAACTCCAATCATAGTCTCCGTCTCCGTCAAAATCCCATCTGAAGTCCTTGATCGTATTGTCTGCGTCAGTTCCCTTGGTGTCAAACTTCACCCTGAGTGGGGGAGGCCCCGATGTTGGATAGGCCACGGGTACGGCTACAGGGGGACACCCGGCAGTTATTTCAACCGTATCAGTAGCCTGATATCCATCGTTGTCTGTGACCCTGAGCACAGCTTGATATGTCCCGACATCCTCGTATGTGTGATGTGTTTCTCCACTATCGCTTGAGCTCCAATCATAGGCTCCGTCTCCCTCAAAATCCCACTCGTAGAGAACGATCTGGCCGTTGGGGTCGGAACCTGTTCCAGTGAAGTGTACAACAAGCGGGTTGTCTCCGACCGTTGGATCAGCCGCTGCATGGGCTGTTGGTGCTCCGGGGACAAGGACCGTTATGGTGAGACTTCCTGTGTCTGTATTGCCGTCATTATCTGTCACGGTAAGAACAGGATGGTAGGTGCCCGGGGCTGTATATGTGTGGGATGTATTTCCTGTAGTATCCGATGAATAGAAAAAGTCCGGCGCTCCATCCAGCCTGTTCAAGCTGTAGAAAAGCCTCAGCGGGGTGTCATCCGTAGTGGTAAACCTGTAGGCAAGGCCCCAGCCGCCTCCCCCTTGAGAGACACTGGCCAGAACGCGGTTCCACCCCTGGATCAGGGTAACATCAAAGCTGTATTTATCAATTGAAACACCCTCGCATCCGGTCTTCTGATAGGCAAGGCTCCCGTTTACCCAGAACCTGGCTGCATCATCTGCACCAAACTTGATGCGAACCGTCTGCTCCTCCGGCGAGTAGATATAGATATGAGAATAAGCATATTCATTGTAACCACCGCCAAACAGGCTATACCAGTCAAAGTTTCCGTCGGAATCGCCGGCGGCAAACCATGTATTGCCGGCAAATGTATCACCCGTATTGGGCTCATGCGCGAGGATGCCCGTCTGAATACTGGTTACATCACCGGATCCCGTGGCTGGCCACTTTCCAAGAAAAAGTTGATGTGTGGGATAACCGTTTTCATTCAACTGGTATCCCTCTCCAAAATCCCACGAATAGTTAGTTATTGTATAGTCATCAGTGGAGTTGTCTCCTGTGAAATCGACGGTCAAGGGAGCCGTACCTGTCAAAGGATCAGCTTCTGCCACGGCCGTTGGAGTACCTGCAGGCCTGACCAGGATCGCCTGCGTTGCCTGGCCGGTGCCGCCCAGATCGTCGGTTACTGTGAGCATTGCCTGGTAAGTGGCGGCAGACATATAGGTATAAGATACGCTCTGGCCGGTTGCGGTCTCACCATCCCCAAAATCCCATGTATAGGAAACAATGGCGCCGCCACTGTCAGGATCAAAAGAACCTGAAGCATCAAAAGTTACCGTAAGTGGTTCATTACCGCTCAAGGGTGTCACTGTGAAGTGGGCCTCCGGCGGTGTATTGACCGTGATGGTTTTTAAATCTGTGGCTTCATAGCCGTCGTTGTCTATTACCTTAAATGTTGGGGTATAGATTCCGGCCTCTGTATAGGTGAAATCGGCGTCATCTTTGGTCCTGGAACTCCAGTCGAATATTCCATCGCCATCATAATCCCACTGAGACATTACAATGCTGCCGTCGGCATCGCTTGCCTGGCCATCCAAGTGAATTGTAAGCGGAGGTACGCCGGCGTTGGTACTCACCGAGGCCGTGGCGGTCGGCATGGCAGGGCTTACTGAAATCCAGGCCAGATCATGGGTGATGCCAGATGGACCGCTTGCCTTAAGGATGACCGGATACAGCCCCTGGGTCTGGAAGGTATGGCTTACGCTTGACCCTGTCGCATCGTAGGTGCCGTCTCCATCAAAGTCCCAGGCGTATTCTGTTATCGTACCATTCGGGTCAAAGCCGGTGGCAGTGAAATCTACCTTAAGTGGAGCAACACCTTCATACTTGTTGACAGAAATCTCTGTCCAAAGGCTGCCAACCCGCACAGCAGGAAGATGTACGTAATCTACCATTCCATCGTTATCCGTAACCCGCAAAATAGGCTTATAGTAACCTTTGCAACTATATGTATGAGTTACGTCTTCTGAAGTAGATGACTGGTAATCAAAGACACCGTCTCCCTCAAAATCCCA
>QMMV01000063.1 GCA_003647435.1 Deltaproteobacteria bacterium
CTGGATATTCACCCTTGACGATAACTGATATTGTGAGCGAATGGATGTTATTTGAACTTCTAAGCGCTGTTTTTTCTTTACGCTCAGTTAGGCTCGAGTTTGAGACGGTCTCCAATCGGATGGACTGTCCGCAATAATATTTTCAAAAAGCTAAACTGATACAAAAAGCTTTTATGTAGCGCAGGGACGGTGAACGTCTTATTTGTTCATTATCATGATCTTCTTATATTGTGCAATGGCCTTCGATTTGGTGTTGTCTGCATCTGACATGATACCAATAGCTTTTACATGTTCTGGCTCGTGGCCGAAAAGTCTTTTGTAATCTTGATAGACGTTTACTTTTTCGGAAACCCACCTCCTGAGAGGTGAAAACCGGTTTCTAAGGACCACGATTTTCGTCTTGCTGCTATACGGGCTATGAGTAGTTGTTCCTATGGGCAGAGATGCACTCCAGACATACTTGATATTATCCGGCCTGAAGCGGCCCGGGAAGATCACGTAGATGGCAGCCGCGCTGTCTCCGGTCTTTTTATACCTTTCATCACCGCCTTCAGGGAGTTCAATCACTTTCCACTCCCACGCAAGATAAGGGTATTCGTTGAGGTCATACTCAAATTTCCTCGCTATCGTAACAGCCGACTTTATTGCTTTTGCCTCAAGGTAAGTTTCGTGATTTGACCTTATGGTGTAGACACTGCTTCCATCGCCTCCGCGCGATTTCCAGCCGTCGGGAAACGTACCGGGTGCAAACCTCGAAAAGTCTTCAACCTGTTTTATGGCGACATCCTCGGCAGCCGGCAGTGCGGGGTACATGAGGATAAATAGTATCGTAATTGAAATAGCTGTCATTGCTGTACGCATGTTGCTACTCCTCCTGGGATTCATTCCTTGAATTTAGCTTAGCTCCGCTCCGCAATTGGACTATTGGAATAATGGAAGGGTTGAACATTGGTACCAAAAGATTTTGTCTTCTACATTGTTCCAACATTCCGTTATTCCCTGATCGAGGTTGGAATACTATAAATAGCTATCATGTCAAAAGGCTGTAGGATTTCTGACAGTCTTATGTAACTTATCATTATCTGAAAAAACTCCGTTGATGTCAAATTAAACGGCTTCGAAATAACTCTCTCCAACCTGCCATTTCGATCTGCCTCTTGCAGAGGGAAATCTTTATGGCGTACCTCGCTGAAAGGATAAGATTTTTCCCCGCGGTCGAAATGACAGGCAGGTCAGTCTGAATGACGGGTAAGTGGGTTGAAATGACAGATACGCCGAGTGCGATTTTTACGAGGCCATCCAGCTTGACCCGGCTATCCGGATGGGGTAGAGATGATAAAAACCTGGTTGTTTGTCGCCCTGAGCCTGAGAAAGGGTAATTTTTCAGCGACTTGAGACATGATGATACCCATTCATCCAAACTCCCTCCTCAATTGGGGAAAGGCGGGGTGAAGGGGGTAGCGGTCCAACGTATTGAGAAGTTATGCAAAAGGAAACATTATGAAAGTGAGATATGCCTTGATTGTATTTGCTGTGTTAGGAGGAATAGCTGTTTGGTCCTATTTGTACCTTCGTCCTGCCGAAGAGACAGGCTTTGTCTATGTAAGCGGTCGAATCGAAGGAGATGAAGTAGATGTGGGTATCAAGGTAGCAGGCAGGATAAAGGAGTTAAGAGTAAAGGAAGGAGAAACAGTCAAAAAGGATCAGGTCGTTGCCACTCTCGATGCAAGGGATCTGAAGGCAAGGTTAAGCCAGGCTGTGGCGGCCAAAAAATCTGCGAACGCTCACGCCCTGGCTGCGAAGGCGGAACTTGCAGTTTACAAAAAAAGACTTAAGGCGGCGGAAACGGGCAGAACCTATTTAGCAAAGCAGGTTGAAGCCGACTTAAAGGTCGCTGAAGCCAATCTCGAAAAAAATGAAGCCGATCTGAATAGGTTCAAGACCCTGTTAGAGGAAAATGTTATTCCGTTGGAAAAATTCGAGAAGATAAAGGAAGCCTATAGAATCAGTCTTGCCCGTTATAAGCTTGCTCAGAAAGGGTGGGTGCGTGTTAAGGCAAAAAATGAGCAGATAGATTCCTTAAGAGAGGCTGTAAGTGCCAAGGAGAGGGTATATCAGTCTGCTCTATCTGCTGTGGACCAGGCAGAGGCAGCGATAAGCGAAATCAAGTCCTATCTTGAGGACACTATCGTAAAGGCTCCATGTAATGGCACGGTGATGGTAAAAATGGTTGAGCCGGGCGAGGTCGTGCCGGCAGGTGCACCTCTTGTTACTGTTATTGAGCTGGATAAACTTTACCTGAAGGGTTATGTGCCGGAAACCAAAATAGGCAAAATCAGGCTTAATGCCCCCGCATATATAGTTCTTGATGCCTTTGGCGAAGAGCGTTTCCCCGCTGCTGTAGGTTACATAAGTCAATATGCCGAGTTTACCCCTAAGGAGGTTCAGACAAAGGAAGAGAGGGTAAAACAGGTCTTTGCAGTAAAGCTCTACCTGAAGGAAAATCCGAAACATCTCCTCAAGCCAGGAATGCCTGGTGACGGGTATATCAAAATAGAAACACCATGATTGTTGTCAGGCAATTAAAGAAGCGTTTTAAGAAAAGAGAGGCGGTAAAAGATGTAGGCTTTGAGGTCAAGAAGGGCGAAATCTTTGGTCTAATAGGACCCGATGGAGCTGGAAAATCAACTGTAATGAAGATCGTGGCCGGCGTGATGTCTTTTGAAGATGGAACGGTGCAAGTACTCGGGAGGGATTTTCGGAAAGAAAAAGAGACCGAGCAGGCGAAGGCAAAGATTGCCTTTATGCCCCAAGGGCTTGGCCTGAATCTCTATCCCACACTTTCTGTTGAAGAAAACATCGATTTTTTTGCTGTCCTTCACGATCTTCCCAAAGATGAAGCCAAAGGAAGAAAAGAGCTACTCCTTAAGGTAACCAATTTGACCCCATTTCGAAAGAGGGAGGCTCAAAAGCTCTCCGGCGGGATGACGCAGAAGCTTGGCGTTTGTTGTTCGCTTATTCACAAGCCGGAACTGCTCATTCTCGATGAGCCGACTACCGGTATAGACCCCATATCACGGAGAGAACTGTGGAGGTTGATCGTCGATTTTGTGAGCAAAGAAGGGATGGCTGCCTTGATTTCAACCTCTTATATGGATGAGGCTGAACGCTTCTCCAGCCTTGCGCTCATGATAGATGGCGAATTTGTGGCTCAGGGAGCACCTGGTGAATTAAAAAGATTGTGTGGATCGGTATATGAGATAGATAAAGACGTAAAAGAGGTCTTGCCTGAGATTAAGAAGAAATTCAGGCACGTGAGGCTCAAAGGGAATACGCTGCGTTTTTTGGCTGCAAGAGAAATTGAAAAAACTTTCTTGCCTGTTGCCATAGAGAGGGTTGAACCAAACTTGGAAGATGTCTTTTTGGCCTTGAAAAAAGAAGAAGAAATTGAGGTCAAGGCCCCCTTTACGCTCAAAGGGACGGTGCGAGAACATGCTGTTACCGTAGAAAGGCTAACAAAGCAATTTGACAGTTTTGTTGCTGTCAGCGATGTCTCATTTCAAATAAATAGTGGGGAGATATTCGGGCTTTTGGGCCCCAACGGGGCAGGTAAGACCACTTTGATAAAGATGCTTTGCGGCCTGCTCATACCAACGAGCGGACAGTTTTCTGTGGCGGGAAAGAGAAATCCGCAGGAAGTGAAAGAAATAATAGGCTACATGTCGCAACGTTTTTCTCTTTATAAGGACTTAACAATACTTGAGAATCTGGAGCTCTACGGGAATATTTATAAGGTACCGGCTCCCGTTCTGAGGGAAAGAATTTCCTGGGCCCTTGAGACCACAGGGCTTGAGAAAGCAAAAAACGAGAAAACCGATACTCTCCCCTTAGGATTGAAGCAGAGGCTTGCCCTTATGTGTTCTGTCCTCCATAATCCTGCGCTCATATTTTTAGACGAGCCTACTTCCGGCGTCGACCCGATACAGAGAAAGGTATTTTGGGACATTATTCATGTGCTGGCCGGTGAAGTTGGGGTGACGGTGCTTGTTTCAACCCACTACATGGATGAAGCAGAATACTGTGACAGGCTGTGCTTGATGGACCAGGGAGAAGCGATCGCTATCGGCGGACCGAGCAAGCTCAAAGAAGATGCGAAAGAAAAGATAGGCCATATATATCAGATTGCGCTTGATCATCCTTTTGCCGCCCTTGACATATTAGAGAAAAAAGGTCTCTATGCCAGCTTTTATGAGAATGGTATCCGTATGTACAGCCTGCAGCCCATTAGTCTTGATGACGTTGAAGAGCTTTTTTCGCCCCATGGGCTAAAGGTTTTTGAAATAAAAGAGGTTTTCCCATCCATTGAAGATGTCTTTGTGCACTTGGTAACTTCTCGGTAAGCTCTGATATCCTGAGAATCGCCCACTGCCGCAACCCTCTCACTGTGGGGAGGTATCAGTTTAGATTTTTGAAAATGTTATTGCGTATGCCTGTTTTTTAAAAGAGCTAAAGTGTTACGTGGGGAGATGGTAGGATGATGGGGGAAAACCAGAAGATATTCAGCAGATATTGTATCTGGCCGAAGGGAAGAGAATGCGCATCAGGCAGATAACGTGCATTTTTGCAAGAGAATCACATGAATTCTTCAGGGACAAGATCCTGAGGGTGATAGCCTTTGCCATGCCTCTCAGCATTATGCTCATATTTGGATACGGCCTTGCCCTTGATGTCGAAAATGTACCGATGGCCATTGTAGACGAAGACCACACCCCAGCATCACGAGAACTTTCATACAAGTTTATCGAAAACAAACAGTACTTTGATTTCAAAGGGTTTTTACCTAAGGTTAGTGCAATTGAGGACGGTATTCTGTCAGGCAGATTGAGATTCGGGCTTGTGATCCCCTCCCGCTTTTACGAGCGCTTAAAGGAGGGAAAGTCTTCTTCGGTGCAGGTCCTCATCGACGGGAGTTTTCCCTCGCGTGCTTCTGTTGCAAAGACCTACGCCCTCGGTATTATCAGCAATTTCAACCTTGAGCGCCTCGGTACAATGGTGAAAAAACTCCCGCTAAGAGTCGAGACACGCTACTGGTTTAATGAAAATCTGAAGCAGCGAAATATCACCGTTTGCGGTTTGATACCGATCATTTTGAGCATAGCTCCTACCATTCTGACCTCACTTCTTGTTGTAAGAGAAAAGGAGAGGGGCTCTATCTACAACATCTGGACATCTTCGATTACAAAGGCCGAATTTCTGGTAGGAAAACAGCTCTTTGCTCTTGCGATCTCAATGGTAAATTTTTTCAATCTCTTTCTCATCACGGTCCTCCTTTTTCGTGTGCCTTTCAAGGGAAATTTCTTTTTGCTCCTGTTTTGGGGTGTCCTTTATATCCTTGTCTCTACGAGTGAGGGCCTTGTTATATCCTGTTTTGTTAAAACTCAGGTGGTAGCGGTTCTTGGCACCGTCGTCATAACGTTGATTCCGGCGTTTCTTTATTCGGGATATTTGGTGCCTGTAAGTTCTATGTCCGCTGATGCCTATCTCTTTGCGCATGCCTTTCCACCATATTACGGCTTGTCCGTTGCAAAGGGTCTTTTTTTGAAAGCTGCTGGTTTCAGAACAATCTTTCCAAAGCTCCTGGTGCTTTTCCTTTTTTATGTGATCTACTTTTCTTTGGCTATCCATTTCTTCAAAAAGAGGGAATCATGAGATTTCTGGCGCTTTTGAAGAAAGAGTTGCTTCAATTTACAAGGAATCGCGGCCTCGTTATCCTTGTTATCTACTGTTTTACCCTCGATGTATATATTGCCGGCGTAGGAATTGATCTTTCTCTGAAGAATGCAAAATTCTACGCCTACGACATGGATTTCAGCGCAGAGAGCCGTCAGATGGTTTCAAAACTGCTGCCTCCGTGGTTTGCGTTCCATGGTTATTTGTTAAACGATTCTCTTATAGATGAAGTCCTGCTCAACGATAAGGCAATTGGTGTTGTTTCTATCCCGAGTGATTTTTCAAAGGACCTAAAGAAGGGCAGGGCCAGACTTCAATTGCTGATAAACGGCTCTGAGGCCCTTATGGGTTACCTCTTTTCAGGATATGCCGGCCAGGTTTTCCTTGATTATTCTCTAAAAAAAGCTGGGATAAAAAAGGAGAATTTTCCGATAGCGGAGGAGAAAACAAGGGTCTTTTTTAACCCGAACATGGACAGCAAATACTTCATGGGTATCTCGGAGCTGCTTAGCGTGCTTGTAATGCTTGTCTTTATCTTGCCTGCCGCGGCCCTGGTGAGGGAAAAAGAAATGGGAAACATCGAGATGCTTCTCATTTCACCAGTTCAACCCCTTGAATTCATGATCGCAAAAGTCCTGGTGATGGCCGGGATAATAATTGTCGGTGTGACGGTTAGTGTGTTTCTTATCATCAAGGGAATCCTTGCAGTCCCTTTCAGGGGAAGCTTTTTGCTTTTTCTTTTGTTCACACTCGTTTTTATCTTTACCACTTCGGGGTTCGGGCTATTTATCGGTGCTGCGGCGAAAAACATGCTCCAGGCGTCACAGTTGTCAATACTTATCCTGATGCCTACCCTTTTCCTTTCTGGTTCCTGGACGCCTATCGAGGCGATGCCGGCCTGGATGCAACCATTGACCTACATTTCTCCGCTTAAATATTATATGGACGCCAGCTATGGAATTGCCTTAAAAGGGGTGGGATTAAACTTTTTATGGCCGGAATTGCTCGGTCTGACTGTACTTGGGCTGATCCTTTTTGTGCTCAGCATCCGTTTACTAAAGAGGGTATTTTAAGAGTAACATGGGTGACCCCGTTGTCCTTGTCTTTGGCCTAAGGAAATAGGGTCGCCTAAGTCATTTTGGCTAATATACAGCCGATTCACTCCTCCACAAGCGCCTTGCCGTATCTCAAACGTTCCCCCATGGCCCTAAGATCCCTGTCATTCCTTTGTGATTCATCATATGATGACAACATGGAATCGGACAATAGTTTCCTGCCTTCTTTGTCCATGCCTATCTTAGTAGCCATGTAGTAAATGAGCGCAGGACGAATTGCCGGGTCGTATGGCAAAAGCGAGGCGATGCCACCTGAGTTTGCAAGGCGTATAATGGCAATCCTCTGAAGCCACAAATCCATCCCCGAAAAATCCGGAAGGTAGGATGGATTGTTTGTAAGTAATTGATATGTGATGTTCCTATCATCCTTCTTATATGGTAATAGCATAGTGCCGAAGAAGAAAAGCCGATAAAACAGCTCAAAAAGATAACACTCATCTTTGTTTCTTTCATTTAACCCATCAACGATACCGTTCCTTACACGATCATTCCTACTCAATCCTTTTCCCAATAACCACCAATCCACATAATAACGTAATGTCTGACGACAACTGACCGCCAGAGCATCCCTGTCTGATAACAGCTCCGACCATCTTTCCTTTTCGAAGTAGGTTTCTGCCTCATACAGTCTCAGTAAGCAATTATCAACAAATGGAAACCCTGAGCCCAGGACGGCGTTTTTCGTCTCATGGGAACATTTCTTTCGGATAGCCTGTCGTACTGTTTTATTTTCTATCAGCTTCCAGTAATCAGAATCGAATCCTTGCTTAAAGACGATTTCAAGTGTTCGACAAAGGATCACCTCATTGCATGCTTGGTCCTCATCGAGGTCATATAAGACGTCATTGGCGATCTCAACAGCTGCCAAGAAATCCTTGGCCTCCTGGAGACAGGGCCGAAAATAAAGGGAAAGATTGGCTTCAACGGATCGTTGCCCCTGCTGTCCCTTTGCCTCTTTCTTGACAACATCAATTGCAATCTCCTCCATGCAATAACCGCACATATCTATCTTCCTATTTGAAATACAAGTGGGCAGCTAAAGACTCAAGTTACTATTCTCGCACTTATGTCAATGTTACACAATAGATCAAGGCGTCATAAGGCCCTCGTAAAGCCGTTGATTCGAGTTCTTTTGGTTGGTATCCATACGTAGTTAGACTCTCTTGAAATTTTATATAATCGTTGGGATATCCCAATTGTGCTAAGGCGCATTCATACGTATAGGTTTCATCCTCCTTACATGCAAAGAGTTTTTCAACGTAATCCCGATGAATGTGATTGCACAAAATTCTTTCCAGTTGTGCTCTCCGGGAAATACTCTTGATAACCGTCCCATCTACAAACGGGTTGCATTCCGATGGATCGCCGCAGTTTGTTAATCTTCCATAACCTTGATACCGTTTGCCGACCTTGAGATAATGTTCGTATTTTCTGCTCCAATTGAAATGAAATAATATAAAACCGGGGATTATCTCAATCAGATAATGATAACAATTCTTATTCAAATTA
>QMMV01000064.1 GCA_003647435.1 Deltaproteobacteria bacterium
ATTGGAGCAGGAGGGCTATATAATCAAAAGTATTTCCCCGACCCGGGTAGTGATTGGAGTAGCCGGCCAAATGGAGAGGGTCATCATCCCGTTAGAAGAAACAGGAACATTTCCTGTTTCGGGTCCGCGTGAGCCACAAAAGGGAAAAAACCTGAATCCAGAGCCTGGGAGGCTGTCCCAGAACTGATAAAAAATGTCATCCTGGGCAGAGCGAAGGGTCTTGTTAGATTATCCGGGTCTCTCGGTTCACTCGAGATGATGCTTTGCATCAGATTTCTCCAGGGGCCTGCCATGAGCGCGAAACTAAGATTTCTCGCTTCGCTCGAAATGGCAAAAGCCAAGGGGTAGAAATGACTTGAAGAGGTATTCTTGGAGAGGGTCATAGTTGAGTGGTCAAGTCGGGAATTGGTCGAGTGGTCAGTCACCGGTAAGTGACACAATTCGTGACTCAGGGAGCTCCTGAGTGGCGAGAAACTGAGAAAGTCAGCACCGGCTTAACGGGGTAAACCGCCTCAGCCATGAACCGGGAACAGTTATGATGAAACTATGTGGAATGGACTCGATATGAACAGCAAACGTAAGTTTTATGTATTCACATTGTGGGTTGTCTTCTCCATCTTGCTTTTTACCCTCCCCGGCTGTGTTCGCGGACAAAGAGTGAAAAAAGAGCCGCTCTTCAACAAGTGGAAGGCCATGGCTGAAAAGTCCAGGGGCTATTCGCCTACGGCAAAAAGGCGTGTCATCCACCTCCAGAAGAAAGCCGGGGCAAAGGCGCCGGAACAGGTGACAGAAGCTCCCCTTGAAAGGCCTCTTCCTACGCAGAAAATAAGCATGAAGATGCACAATATCGAAGTTGCCGTCCTTCTCCGCGCCCTGGCCAGAGCCGCAAATCAGAATATTATGATCAGCGACAGAGTCAAGGGGACAACCAGCATCAATATCGAGAAAGCTCCATGGGATCAGGTATTTAATGCCATCCTCCGCACAAACGGACTTACTTATGTCTGGCAAGGGAACATAATCCGTATCATGACAGTGGAAGACATGGAACGAGACTTAAAACGAGAGACGCAAAAGAGAGGGTTGAGATTGGTAGAGCCGCTCTTGACCAGGATAATTCATGTTGATTATTCGGATGCAAAAAAATTACAAAAAAATCTCCAGAAATTTCTAACTAAAGACAAAGACGGAAAGCCCCTCGGATCGATCCTGGTAGACGAGCACACCAATGCGCTCATCATCCAGGCAATCAGAGATGATATGGAAAGGCTCATTCCTTTGATTGAAAAGTTGGACAGGCCCACCCCTCAAATCCTGATAGAGGCCCACATTGTGGAAGCAACCAGGGAAACAGCCAGGGAACTGGGGATACAGTGGGGAGGCCTGGTTCGCCACACTGGCAACGTCAACACCTATATCACCCCCGGGGCAAGGAGCACGGGTGTATTGGGACAGCCGCTCAGCGTGGCAGGTATCGACCCGACCTCAGGGATGGCTGTCAATTTCCCCGCAGCCCTCGGGAACACTGGGCTGTCTGTCGGTTTCGTAGCTGAAAAATTAGGACAACAGGTTCTTGCCGTTCAGCTTTCTGCCCTTCAAAAAGAGGGAAAACTCCATATCATTTCAAACCCTTCCATCACCACCATCGATAATCAGAAGGCGGTTATCGAAAGCGGTAAGGAAGTACCTTACCAAACAGTCGAAAATGACGAAACCCAAATAGAGTACAAAAAGGTCCTCCTCAGATTGGAAGTCACTCCCCACGTGATTCAGGGGAAAACCCTCAAACTTGAAATCGTCACAAGCAAAGACGAGCTCGATTGGGCTAACGCCGTCCAGGGCAACCCCGCCATTGCTACCAAGAAAGCTAAAACCAACGTAATACTCGAGGACGGACAGACGACGGTCATTGGGGGGCTGAACAAGGAAAAAACAGATGTTTCCGAATCCGGGGTTCCATGGCTGAAGGAAATTCCATTGTTAGGCTATTTCTTCAAGGGAACAGCAAACAGCAAGAATATGGAGGATGTCCTCATATTTATCACCCCTCGTATCTTGAAAGAGCGGATCCCGGGCCAGGAGGATCAGCCGTAGGTATCGAAATCGCAAATAACAAATCCTAAATAACAAGGGTTTCAGGTGTCAGAACACTGAAACCTGAATAATGAGATCCCAAATAACAAACAAATGCCTTGGAGTTTGTTGTTAGGAGTTGGGGTTTAAGAAATTCCGTGAGCGGTTACAAAATTAAAGTCTTTTTGTGTCTTTGTGACCTCGCGATTGAACTATTCCGAAAATGGATTATTACAAGATTCTCAATCTAAGCAAAGAGCCTTTTTCGAACTCACCCGATCCCGAGTTCTTTTTCCAGTCCCGGCAACACCTCGGGTGTCTCCAAAAATTAGAACTCTCTTTGCGCCTTCGCAGGGGGCTTAATGTAGTCATCGGTGACGTCGGCACGGGAAAAACCACGCTCTGCCGGCAACTCATTCGCAGATTTGCCAGAGATGAAGAGATTGAAACCCATCTCGTACTTGATCCTACCTTCAGCAGTCCTTCAGAATTCCTGATCACGGTTGCTGAAATGTTAGAGGGAGGCAAAATCCCCGACACTGCCAATGATTGGCAGGTAAAAGAGGTCATAAAGCAATACCTCTTTCGCAAGGGCATACAGGAGGAAAAAACAGTCGTCCTGATTATTGACGAAGGGCAAAAGATCCCTGTCTTTTGCCTCGAAATTCTTCGTGAATTTCTTAACTATGAAACAAACGAATACAAGTTATTACAAATAGTTATCTTTGCTCAAAAGGAATTTGAAAACACCTTGAGGGAACACGCTAACTTTGCCGACAGGATCAACCTCTATCACCTCCTGGGACCTTTGAATTTCCGGGATACTAGATTGATGATCCAGTTCCGGCTTCAGCAATCGCAAGAAGGTACAAAAGCCGCCCCCCTTTTCAGTTACCCCGCCTTATGTGCCATATACAGGGCCTCGGGGGGATACCCGCGGAAGATAGTAAACCTGTGCCACCGGAGTATACTGACGATGATTATCCAGAATCGGCGCAGGGTCGGTTGGTTTCTGGTTCGCTCTTGTGTCAAAAGGGCTGTCTTTTCCGGACCGCCTAAGAAATGGCGCCGGGCCACTGCAATGGCTTTCATTGGGCTGGTTGCCGTGACAATGGCGGCAGGATTAGCTACCGAGAAATTCAAAATGCTGGTGCCATGGAAACCCAAAGTACAAAAAGCGGCAAAATTTGGCAATCAAGCACTTACTGTTAATCCCCTCCAGAAGAAAGTCTTCACTGGCACAAGTAAGGACAGGGCTGCAGTTCAGTCACCCGAAACGCCATCACAGAAGCTTTCGCCTGAAACGAAAATTGAGGAATCAACTGCCGCGAGAGAGAAAGCGGTTACCGAAAGCGAGGTACAAGCTTCTCGTCAAATGTCCCATCAAGAAAGGGACTTACCCTTGTTGTTAGGACGAGTCACCTTAAAGCGAAAGGAAACACTATGGAAATTGGTTGAGAAGGTCTATGGCGTCTTCAAAAATCAGCACATGAAATCTTTGATACGGATCAATCCCTCCATAGATGATCCTGATCATGTTGAGATTGGCCAGTCGATTTCTGTCCCCGCTATTCCAGCAAGGGTTAAGCCCTTGCCGCTAAAGGCCTGGTGGGTAAAGATAGGAGAGAAAGATACACTTGAAGAGGCGATTCAGTCATTGAGATCATATCCCGACGATGCCCCCCCGATCCGTTTAATCCCTTACTGGAACAATCGGCAGGGCTTGAAATTCGCCATAGTCCTCAAGCGATATTTCCTTGACGAGGCATCTGCCCGTAACCAGCTAAACAGCCTGCCCCCATCGATAGCTTCGGATGGCAGGATCTTGTCTTTGTGGGATAAGGAAACTGTTTTCTTCGCCGATCCTTTTTTGGGCAGGCCGGCGTAGAAAAAAAGTAATAGCTCAGCCACAAAGGCACTAAGACACCAAGATCAGAATATATAGAATCGTTTTAAATACTTAAATAGTGCCTGAACGAAAACCTTGATTTCTTGTATCAGTTTAGCTTTTTGAAAATATTATTGCGGACAGGCCATCCGATTGGAGACCGTCTCAAACTCAGACAGTGAGCCAGTCTCAAATCGGATGGCCTGTCCGCTCCGTATGTCTGTTTTTTTAAAAGAGCTAAAGTGTTACGATTTCTTGTAGGTTGGGTTGAGTCCCCTCGATTTTGTTGGGTTTCGTACCTCAACCCAACCTATAAAAATAAATCACTTGAGTGAAGTCAATTTATCAGGGCTAAACCCAACAAATCAATTTGATGGATTTTCGTTCAGGGCACTAACTATTCAACCACGTAACAAGGTCTGAATATAATTCTCTTTTGTGCCGTAGTGGCCGAACCGTTACAGAAGTTAGTCTAAGAAAGAAATGAGAAGCAAAAAGAAATTGGGAGAAATGCTCAAAGAGAGCGGTCTTTTGACCGAGGAGCAGCTCAAACAAGCTGTGATCGGGCACAAAAAAAGCAACATGAAATTAGGGGAGTTCCTCGTCCGTGAGGGGATCGTAAGCGGGGCCCAGATTGTAGACGTAGTAGCCGAACAACTCAAGATAAAGAAATATAGCCCCGACAGTTATCCCGTTGATATGGAACTTGCAAAGGTTATTCCGCTTGATATTGCCCAGAAATATCGCGTGGCTCCACTGCAGAAAAGCAGGTTCCTCCTCACTATTGCCATGACCGACCCCATGGACATCAACGCCCTGGATGCCATCGAGGTGCTCACAAACATCGAGGTGGAACCGGTGATTTGCACCGACCAGCAACTTAACCACCTGATTGGAACCCTTTACGGCACCTACGCCGGAATCGGCGGTGTATTAGAAGACATAGAAGAGATGCAATATGAAACCGGCGATAGCGCTGAAAAGGCGGTATTGACCGAAGACGTCGAGGTTGGTTCCCTCCAGGATATGGCTGAAGAGGCCCCTGTTATTCGTTTGGTTAACTCCATCCTCTCCCAGGCCATACGCGAGGGGGCCAGCGATGTGCATGTCTGTCCCGAAAAGGATTACGTCCAGTTGCGATTTCGCGTGGACGGAAAGCTTCATGACGTACCGGCGCCACCGAAGTCCATGATACTGCCAATCGTTTCCAGGATAAAGGTCCTGGCAAATATGGATATCGCTTTATCGAGAGTTCCGCAGGATGGAAGATTTACAGTCAAGATGGAAAACAAGGAAATCAACATTAGGGCATCCACTATACCCACCATCTACGGAGAAAATATCGTCCTTCGGCTCCTTGATACAAGTAGCGGCATCTATTCGCTTGAGGGTCTTGGTATGTCTGCACAAAACATAAAAAAAGTCCAAGCCATGATAAACAAGCCTTATGGGATGATACTTAGCACAGGGCCTACGGGAAGCGGCAAGACAACCACGCTGTACTCCATTCTGAAGGAAATCAATCATCCAGATGTCAACATCATTACATTAGAAGACCCCGTAGAATACCGTCTTGAGAAAATCAGGCAAGTCCAGTTGAATCGAAAGGCAGGAATGACCTTTGCGAGTGGACTCAGATCTATAATGCGCCAGGACCCTGATGTCATAATGGTGGGGGAGATCCGGGATCCGGAAACGGCCACCATTGCCGTTCAGGCAGCCCTGACTGGCCACAGGGTTCTGAGCACGGTACACACCAATGACGCAGCCGGAGCCATCACAAGATTTATTGATATGGGAATACAACCATTTCTTGTTTCCTCTGTTATGCTCGTATCAATTGCCCAGCGTCTCATCAGAAAGGTGTGCCCGTATTGCAAGAAACCTTACGACCCTCCACAGGAGGCTCTGGAATACTGGGGACTGGAGAATACCGGGGATGCTAATTTTGTAAGAGGTCAGGGTTGCTTCAATTGCATGGACACCGGCTACAAGGGGCGAACAGGCATATACGAGGTCCTTATCATAAACGAAATGGTCCAGGACATGATCTTAAAAAGAAAATCGGCCCAGGAAATCACCAGCGCCGCCCGGGAGTCGGGGATACTGACGACACTGAAGCAAGATGCCGCCGATAAGGCCTTTAGAGGTATAACAACCTTGGAGGAAGCAGCATCAGCCATCATGGCGTAAGTTAGCCACAAACACACACGGACGTTTTGGTCGGCGTGCCCAACAAAAAATACATTCGCTTGGCGAAATAAATTTATTCTTTCACTGGCATTTCCAACATCACTAATGGGACGGCGATCTGCTTAAGGCAAGAATATAGTGATAAATCTGGCCGAAGGCCATGACAATTAATAGCTGGCCGGGTCGGCCAGCTATTGTCTGTGCCTGTCCGTGTGGGTCTGTGGCTAAATAAATCAAGAAGTATAAAGAAGATGCCGAAATTCTCATACCAGGCCATAAAAGACGACGGGAGTACCATATCCGGTATGGTGGAAGCCGATTCAGTTGAAACGGCAAACAGCATATTACTTGCTCGCGGTTACCTACCGTCGAAGGTTACAGCCGAAGAGGGCGCTCCATCCAGGATCAGCTTCATCGGTCTTCAAGAAAGATTTATTCCTATCAAGACGCCGGAGCTGATACTTTTTACCAAGCAGTTCAAGACCATGCTCCGCGCAGGCGTCCCCATCATTAAACTTTTGACCGTATTAGAGGACCAAACACAGAATGTAAGGCTAAAAAGGATAGTCAGCTCCATTGCACAGGACATCAAAGAAGGCTCAAGCCTTTATGACGCTTTTAGAAAACACCCGAAGCCGTTCTCTAATTTGTACTGCAGGATGCTGCAGGCCGGAGAGACCAGCGGGGCGCTCCCGGATGTGTTAGAGCGCCTGATATATATCTTAGAGCATGAGCACAAGGTCAAATCGGATATCAAGTCCGCTCTCCAATACCCGATTATTGTAATCATCTTTCTTGGCATTGCGTTTTTTGTTCTTTTGACGTTTGTTATCCCCAAATTCGTACAGATATTTCTGAAAGCAGGTATAGACCTTCCACTCCCCACCAGGATCTGCCTGGTCATGTACCAGATTCTCACCAACTACTGGTATCTGATTCTTGGGATTGCGGTTGCTGGAATAACAGCCTTAAGTTATTATCTCAGGACAAAGCAGGGCAAGTACGTCAGGGATACCTTTCTGATGAAACTCCCCCTTATCGGCCCCCTTTTCATAAAGGCCGCGATGTCACGGTTTGCCAGCATATTTGCCATACTGCAATCAAGTGGCGTTGCCATTCTTGATGCCATGAAGATTCTATCCGGAACCATTGGCAATGCCGCCATTTCACGAGAATTTGACCAGATAAATGAGCGACTTGAAGAAGGCCGCGGCATTGCCGAACCCTTGAAGTCTGCCAGGTACTTTACGCCTATAGTTATCAATATGGTAGCCATAGGGGAAGAATCCGGAAATCTGGATGAAATGCTCACTGACGTGTCAGAGCATTACGACTCAGAGTTAGAATATGCTATGAAAAGGCTATCCGACGCCATCGGCCCTATTTTGATAGTGGGGCTTGCCGCTGTAGTCGGTTTTTTTGCCCTCGCAATCTATTTACCCATGTGGGACCTGACAAAGATGGTAAGATAACACATGAGTACTCAGAAGCCAGGAGCCAGAATTTGTAGGTTGGGTTGAGTAACGAAACCCAACGATCATAAGGCTAATTTGCTTGCATTTGTTGGGTTTCGCTACCGCTCAACCCAACATACGTCTGGCTCCTGAGAAGGTATAATAACACCATGAAAGAGATTAGATTCAACATTAGCCTTTATATTATCATTCCCCTTATTTTTGCAGGGATCGCCCTGTTGTCTACAATCGTTGCTTACCATATAACAGGTCATTATCTGAGAAATGGGATGGACCCCCAATGGCCGGTGGCATTCTGGGCGGTGGTGATGATGGCTTTAACGTTTATTTCCGGCTTTCTCATTGCAAAAATGCTTTTGGGGCCTTTAGAGCGGTTTGTTAAGAATACGGAAAAGTTAGGCATTTTAAGAAAGACTGACGAAGAAAAAAGGGCAACCAAAAAAGACGATATGGAGCGTTTCGCCCTTGTGTTCGACCAGGTCACAGAACTGTTGAGCAGGGTTGAGTCACGGAAGCTGTTTCCACAGATTATTGGCCAAAGCGCACCTATGCGAGGGGTGCTGAACCAGATTATGAAGGTTGCTCCGACTGATTCCACTGTCCTCATCCTTGGAGAAACTGGCACAGGAAAGGAACTTGTAGCAAACAGCATTTATGAGCACAGCCCGAGGTACGGAAAGCCTTTTGTGCCTATTAATTGTGCCGCGATTCCG
>QMMV01000065.1 GCA_003647435.1 Deltaproteobacteria bacterium
AACGCCTCTTTGAGGGCTTCCCTGGCATTAGCCGTTTCCATCTGGTAGCTCTTTCTATCACCGAACATGGGCGCAGATTCAGCTGCCTCGCGAAAGGGACCATAAAAGGAAGACGCATACTTCACGGCGTAGGCCAAAATACCCGTATCCTTAAACCCCTCTGACTCCAAGGCCTCCCTGATTGCCTTCACCCGTCCGTCCATCATATCCGAGGGTGCAACGAGATCAGCCCCTGCTGCGGCGTGAGAAAGTGCCACACGGGCAAGGACCTCGAGGGTGGCGTCGTTATCAACCTGACCATGCTTTATAATACCGCAGTGACCGTGATCGGTGTACTGGCAAAGACACACATCTGTGATAAGGACGAGTTCCGGAATCCGTTCCTTAACAGCGGCCACGGCCCGCTGCACTATGCCATCTGGTGCGTATGCCTCCCTGCCCATTTCGTCTTTGCGCTGCGGTATGCCGAACAGGATCATCGCCGGAATTCCCAGCGACCAAACCTCTTCTGCCTCCTTTACCAGCTCATCGACTGAGACTCGATAGTGGCCCACCATGGAAGCGATAGGCTCCCTTTCCCCTGTGCCATGTTTCACGAATATGGGGTATACCAGGTCGTCAACGCCCAGGGTCGTCTCCCTCACCATCCGTCTAATGGTGGCATTCCTCCTCAAGCGCCGTGGCCTTGTGATCATCTCCTGTCCTCCCTTTTTCCTCTTACCCTCACGGGTGGTCCGTACCGCTCCCCTGCTTATCTAAGGTCATATCACAGCTGCAGGACATCACTTCCGATATATCGCGAGACGAGGATTTTCATCTCTAAAGATCTCTGAACTCCGATTGAGACTAAGACTGGAGGGAGCGTAGGTTTAGGATATTGTTGGATCTTGGCTATAGTACTTTTTGATGAGCCCGTCAATATATTTCTCCGGGTCCAACACCGACTCACCGGTTATGGTAAAGGCATTGTTGCCGATCTTATCTCTCACTAACTTAAGGCCGTACTCCAACTCGTTGGCCAATTTCAGGCATACCTCTCCAATTTCCCGATCCTGAACCACGGCAAGGCGTATGACCTCGTCTATGGCACTATCCGATAAGGTCACCTTGATGCCCAGCTGGGAAAATAAACCCTCGATCTGCGTCTTTACCGCGGTGCACATCTCCTTGAAATCACCAAAACCGGTATCGATATCGGAGATGGATTTGAGGGTTTGTTCCGCGATTAAATCTATCCGTTCCTCGCTTAGCTGGAGACCTAATTTCGACTCAAAATCACGTGCCTTCTGAGCTATGGTGTCCTTCACTCTCTTCTTTTCACAGGCAGCCGCGCGCTCGAATCGTTGATTCATATTCGAATCATCTCCATCCCCTCCCGAGTCAAGCCGTGCGAGCTCCTTATCCGGATCCGCCGCAACCTCTTGGGTAACCAGCAACCGATCGATGGCGGTAGAGGGAAGATGCTTTTCAAAGGGCATGAGCATTCTCTCAACGGCACTCACCAATCCTCTCGCCCCGGTCTTCTCATGGGAGGCCATCTCCGCCACCCTCTCAAGCGACTCATCCTCGAACTGGATGTTAATCCCATAGGCCATGAAATCCCGCTTTTTGCTGAGGATTATGGGGTTATTCGGGTTCTTGAGAATCTGCACGAAGTCATCCTTTGTGAGCTCATCGAAGACGACTATGACCGGAAGTCGACCGATGAATTCAGACTCAAATCCAAACTCGATAAGATCCTGCGCCCGAACCTGTTTTAAGATATCCATATCCACTTCCGAGGACTGAATGTCCGCCTCGAATCCTATGCCCTGGCGTTTAAGCCGTTTTTTTATGATATCCGCCAGCCCCTCAAAGGCACCGCTCATGATGAACAATATATTCTTGGTGTTTACCACCTGTTTTTCCCGCTTCCCCGTTCTTCGGTACTGCTCGATTGCCTGGATTTGTGAGATCGGATCATGGGGCACTTTGAGATCCACATCCGTCTCCTCCATTGGCTTTAAGAGGGCCCTCTGTACGCCCGTTCTCGAGACATCATGACCGATGATATTCTGGCAGGAGGCAATCTTATCGATCTCATCTATGTACACGATGCCATTTTCAGCAAGGCTTATGTCATCCTTGGCTTCATATACCAGGTCTCGAATCAAATCCTCGACATCACCGCCAACATACCCCGTTTCACTGAATTTCGTGGCATCGCCCTTGACGAATGGAACGCCTATCTTCTGGGCTATCAGCTTTATCAAATATGTCTTGCCCACGCCCGTAGGCCCTATCATGAGAATATTGTTCTTGATCATCCCTACGGAAAAGGGCTCCTCCTTTTTAAAACGCCTACCTCGAGATTTTGTCCGGTTGAAATGGGTGCAGATCTTGGTCGACAGCACGCCCTTTGCCCGGTCCTGCTTGATGACATACCCGTCCAAATAAGCCTCCAGCTCTTCGGGCTTCATATCAAATGCGGGGACCCCTTTCTTCTTTTGAGCCCCCTCACCGCCTTCTTCCTTCGTCCTGGCATCGCTCTGGGGAAACAGCACTGGAGAGACTATCTTGATCCGATCACCGTATTTCTTCGAAAGGTAATCGCTTAACTCCTTTTCCAATTCCTTTTGGCTGGGGATCCTTTGGTCCTGGCCCTTGTCCTTGTCTAAACCGCTATCAAAATCCATCGATTCTCCTTGCCTTCTTTCTTATATATAGCACGAACGTCATTAAAAAGATAGTCATTATAGCCCGCATTGCAACCACCCTTTGGATTTAAGTTCTTCGATTTATATGCCCAGCTGCAACCGCATTTGTAAATACAAAGCTCTCATTTAGATGCAATCTGCCGGCGAGCAATTCTGCCTTTTTTCATCAAAACCAGGCCTCACAAGGGACCGTGCATGTGGAAACTCCCTTTCAACTCCTCTTTTGAGTCGATCAAGCTGAAAGCCATTTTAAAATAGCATATTTCTGGGCCGGAAAATACCTTGAGAACTCTCTGCATGTACTTATCGGCCTATCTATTCCGATTAGTGCAACTTTTTTCGAACCTTTGGCGTCCTGGGGGGTATTCATCAAAATCCATTGAGTCTTCCCTCTGTCTATCGAGGTCTTCCTCTTCCATAATATTTATATACCACAGAGCACTTAAGATGCCCTATATCAGGGACTAGCCCTGTTTACAATGCCTTTACCTGTCCAAGTTTATCCGGGTCATGGTTGATTTCATTGCATTGAAATTATATAGGCCTTCCCATCGGAAAAGAACCGATCTCCCGTAAAATTCCGCCCGATTTGTGGCTTAACGAGTTGCACCTTCTGAGAACTTCTCATATTGCCGGTCAGATTGAGATCTTGATACAATAACTCCCGCTCAACATCTGTGTAAGGAGAAATTTTAGGAATAACGCCCCATTTAATAGCGTTAATAGCATTCACCATACCAACATATATATAGCCTCCATTTCTCAACCTTGAATTTGTCCGCCATATCCTTAGGTGATGAGCGTTACCGTAGCTAATCGCTGTAGTTGATTTTATGAAGCTCATATCCTGAACTCTTGCATTCCAGAAGGAAGGTGAAATTGGAGCAGACAAATATTGATTTTTTAATAACACTGCCCTAAGTGCATTGATAAATGAACGGATACTTGCCTTTTCGGTTATAACCCATCCTCCCTGCTGGATGATATTTATGAGATGTGGATTATCTTTAGCGATGAAAATAATATTTACAGGTTCCTGTCTTTCACCAGTCACTGTCTCGGTATATTTCAATTGTCCATTGGAAAAAATATCCGTTGCACTGTATACAATAACATTTTGGTTAGATGGGGCAGATGCAGGTAAGTAATGGTATTTTGATGCAAATCCGACATAGAACAGCATAGCGATTAAGAGCAGTCCGACTGAAATCGAACGGGCTGCTCCAACCGGGGATATAGATTTATCCTCCTTATTTTTCTGAGCGATCCATTCGCAAAGACTGCCTGCTATAACAAGCCACATTGCCCCGACTAGATAACCGCCCCATATGTCGCTTATATAATGGACTCCAAGGTATATCCTGCTAAGACCAATCGCTAAGATTATGGTAATTGTTATGAAAAATATGTTTACCTTTCTCTTCCATGTTTTGGCAAAGCGAATAAGGAGGTAGCCCACAAACCCATAAAAAGCAAATCCTATAGCAGCATGCCCGCTTGGAAAGGAAAAGGAGTGTTCCACATAAACAGCCAGCTCCGGACGGGGCCGGTGGAAAGCCAGTTTTCCAAAATATGTAAATGCCTCACTGCCGGTCACTGCTATAAAAAGTGGCAGAATGAGATAGTTTTTCCGCCATAGCAAAAGAAGCGCAACTGAAATAGCAATGAAAGCCAGGATGACCTGACTTTTGCCAAGCAATGTTATCCAACTGAAAATATCTGTCAAATCATCTGTACGAAAGGCCGCGAGAAGATTTGCGATGCGGATGTCTACTGCTACGATTGGATCAGATGTTATCAGGTCTTCTATGACTCCAGCCAACAAAGCCAAAATATAGATAAACGCCAGCATTAGCATGGACAGGGGCAGTCCTGAAAATGTTGACGTTTGCAAACGTTTCTGAAAAAAAGAGACAACGACAGGGTGTTTTTTTAACCATTGAACCACATGTTCGTTGTTTTGCACTGCCTGCTTGACAGATTTCCATAGGGAATTGACAACGCTAAAAAATATTCTACCTTTGCTGGTAATCAGCCATTTAACGCTTGGTATAAACCGGCCAAGAAAAATACTCTTTACACCATGGGCGTCCATGAAATGCCTTGCTTTTTCAATATGTTGGGCCTTGAGGAACCAGAAGCCTTCTCTGACCCATTTTGCGCCATACCTTTTCCCAAGATAGTAATTTATGTTATCTCCCATAATTGCACCTATGGCGGAAAACCAGATGAGATCACCCACATCTATATAGCCACGTGCAGAGATAGCGCCAAGGAAAAGGATGATCGTTGATCCGGGTAAAAATAGGCCGAGGCCGATGGTTGTCTCCAGTGATGCAGCTAAAAAAAGCGATCCAATACGCCCCAACCCCGAAGTGCTTGAGCGATGGAAGAATGTTATTGATGAGATTATCAATCATTGCGTAAGTTCTATGGCAATGGGATACGGATTGCAAGGTTCGCGGGGCAATTCCAATGATAGATTACGGTTCAAGGGTGTAATGCCTGGAACAGGACGATTTGTAAGTGATGGACTTAAAGAGGAGAAAAATGCGGAAATAAAAGCACAGTCTGGTGGAGGGCTCGCCGCCTTCCGGAAATTCAGTCTCCCCAATGCCATTACATCGAAAATCCATTATTTACAATACCCTGAGAGCTTCCAGGTGCCATTCTCCGCGTCTATATGCGGGAAATGTTTTTCTCCACATTTTCCCCAAACAGAGAATGGACCTGCCTGCGCCGAGGCTTCGGCAGGCAGGCGTGGGTTCGATTCCCGCTGCCATATCAAACTCGGTGATATCATAACCCGAGTCTCCAGCCCTGATTCATGCTTACGTCACAAAGGCATCCTGAACTTGAACATGATATGAGAAACCCATAACTTGTTTATGGGAAACGTGGAATTTTGTTATGAGTCTCCGATAGAAAGAACACAGCTTAAAATGAATGTAACGAAACAGCGACGCTCTCATGCCACTCATATAGCCTCAGCATAGAAAGGTGAAGGCACCATCGGATAGGCTCGAAAAACGTGTAGAAATACGTCTTCCGCCTTTATAGCTACCTCCTCTTCTGAATAGCTGTCAACTGGCAAGCCTGTCTCATCACTCCATAGAAAATCGCGGATTGCTATCCGTACTGCGTCACGCGTTGTTTCTTTCTCCCGCCAGTGGTCAATCTTCAGCTTTTCCTCTTTCAATGTTTCTAATAATTCTATAGCAATTCTCTTGATCCGTTTGATGTCAGACTGGGTTAGGTCCGGCTTCTTCAAAAGATCAAATATCGCCAGGGATTCCTCGTCAAGGCCCTCACGTATGGCCCGCCTTTCTTCCTCATCAAGAGCCTGTACCAGTTTGAGTAAGGCTTCGAAGGTCTTTTCGATAGTTAACCGGTCCTTCTCCCGGTTGTACTCAGCTACAATCTCCTCATAATGACGCTGAAAATCCGTGCGCAATGGATTTCGTTCCAAGAGCCGCTGGAGCTTGCTTTCGATAGCCTGTTTCAGGTTCTGGACTGTTGTCCGCTTTGCGGGACTCCGCTCGAACTCTTTCCGCAGCCGCTCAAAATCGATCTTGCTGATGTCGTAAGGAGCCTGCTCTTCTGCCACCATGTTGGCCTGCGTTACGATGGCTTCATCGACCACTTGGTGAAGCTGCTGGATGATGTCGGTAATATCCGCGCGGTCCCGGTCCTGCTGCAAGCTCTTGTAAACAATATTTATAGCGCCATATTCCGCGCGATATGTATTCACGCTCTTGGTGTTGATGCAGGCCTTGAACTTCTTGAAGACTTCCCGGCACATCACCTCGAAGCGCTTGCGCGTCTCGTCATTCTCGTTAGCTGCTTCCTTGGCGGCCACGATGGCGGCATTCCGTGCAAATCCTGTCTTCGTGATGATATCGTCCAATGACGCACCGCGCTCAGCCAGGAACACTCGAACGAATGCAATGGCTTCCTCCAGGTCAGCCAATAGTTCTTCCTCGGGTTCGGCGGGTTCCCGTTCCCCTTCCTCACCTCCGTGCCCATCATCGGCTCTGCCCGCAAAGGTGGCCAAAGCCTTGCGCAAGTTCTTGAGGATGCCGCAGTAATCGACGATGAGCCCGTTGTTTTTCCCTTCGTTCACACGGTTCGCCCGGGCAATTGCCTGCATGAGCGTGTGAGCCATGAGCGGTTTGTCGAGATAGAGAGTTGACAGACTTGGAACATCGAAGCCCGTCAACCACATGGCGCAGACAATGGCGATCCGGAACGGGTGTTCCTCCTCTTTGAATGCCTCGTCCAGATCCATCCGCTGCATGTTACGAAACTGCGGTTTTTCACGCATGGCTGGCGGCAAGTCCATACCTTCCTTGATAAGTTTTCGATGGGGTTTGATGTCCAGATCCCATTTCTGAAACTTTTCCACCTCGCCTTGTTCTTCACTGACCACGACAGCCATACGCGTCTCACGCATCCATTCAATCTGTCGGCGACGGTATATCTCCTCCTGTTCGTCGGGAACTTTCCCTAATTCGGCTTCCAACTCGTTGATGCGTTTTTTCCAGTACTTGAATATCAAATTGTACATCCGCACGCAGGTGACCTTGTCAATGCAGACCAGCATCGCCTTGCCGCTCTCCCAGGCATTGGAATAGTGCCGCACGAAATCGCGGGCGATTTGGTCCAGTCTCTTACCCGCGGTGATGATGTGGTAGTCGCGTTTGAGTTCCCGCTCCAGCCGCTGTTCGACATCCACGTCGTCCGTTTCGATCTCTTCCAATTTGGCGGCGATCCGTTCGTTCAGATCACCCACCGCCACGCCGAGCTTATCGCCTCGTGCGTCGTAATAAAGCGGTACAGTGGCCCTGTCTTCGACTGCCCGCTGAAAATCATAGGTTGAGACGTAATCGCCAAACACCCGCCTGGTGATCTCGTCATCCTTGAACAGTGGCGTACCTGTGAATCCAATGTAGCTGGCGTTTGGCAAAGCATTTCGCATGTTCAGGGCCAGCGTTCCGTACTGCGTCCGGTGTGCTTCGTCGGTGATGACGATGATGTCATCCCGCTGGCTGTAACCATGGTCTGGGTACACATCCTGATTGAATTTTTGGATCAGAGAAAAGATGTGCGATTTGTGCTGGGCAAGGAGTTGGCGCAAATGCTCACCGCTGGTTGCACGGCACGGATCGCGGTCGTTATCCACCAAGCCGCAGCCGGCAAAGGTCTTGTAAATCTGGGTATCCAGGTCCTCGCGGTCGGTCAGAATCAGAAAGGTGAAATTGCCGCCGAGCTTGCGATGAACCTTGCGGGTAAAAAATACCATCGAGTAGCTCTTGCCGGCGCCCTGGGTATGCCAGAAAACCCCCAGCTTGCTCTGACGTTTTTTGCGCTCTCTTACCGCACGGATAGCCTTATTAACTCCTAGGAACTGGTGGTTGCGGGCCAGTATTTTCTTTGACTCACCGGACGAATCGTCAAAAACGATGAAGGTTTCGAAGATGTCCATGAAGTTTTGTTTGGCGCAGACGCCCTTGAGCAGGGTTTCCATGTCCACCACGCCCGGCTCTTCCTCGGCCAGACGCTTCCACTCGTGAAAGTGCTCCCATCTGCTTGAAATGGAACCGATGCGCGCT
>QMMV01000066.1 GCA_003647435.1 Deltaproteobacteria bacterium
GCGACCACTGGCCAGCCCGCAACTGGCTATCATGTCACGTTAGTTCTTGCAAGATGTTTTTGGCAACATTCATTGAAGTTATATTGGCATGGGGCAGTATCTTTGCGTGCAGCACATAGCTTGCGGTCAGTCGAAACCTCTGCGGATCTCTTTGTATGAGGCTTGTTATCTTTTCCGGTTTAACGTGGGTCTTTTCCGAAAAAGTGAGCCTGAGGTGTCCGTTGGTCAGCTCCAGGCGCTGGATGCCGATTTTTTTAGACAAGACTGTCAGGGTCACCTTTTCCAGAAGGTTTCTTGCCGGTTCCGGCAACTGGCCATAGCGATCCTGCATTTCCATGCTAAAATCTTCAATCTCAGCCTCGTCCGTAATCCTTGCCAGGCGCCTGTATGCCAGCAGGCGCTGGTCGGTATCCGGTATATAGGTTTCGGGGATGTAAGCTGAGCGATTTACAACAACTTCAGGATGCACATCTACTTCAACAGCTTCACCTTTCAGTTCGCTGACCGCGCGCTTTATAAGCTCAATGTACATATCATAGCCAACAGAGGCAATATGGCCTGACTGAGATGGTCCTAAGATCGTGCCGCCGCCGCGTATCTGCAAATCGCTCATGGCAATCTTGAAGCCTGATCCAAGATCACTGTGTTCCATCAGTACCTTGAGACGCTTCTGAGCGTCCCTTGTCAGGGCACTTTCATGGGGTATGAAAAGGTAGGCATAGGCTTGCTCATCTCCTCTTCCGACACGCCCGCGGAGCTGATATATTTGTGACAAACCGAACTTGTCTGCCCTGTTGATTAGAATTGTATTGGCGGTCGGAAAATCGAGACCAGATTCTATGATGGTGGTGCATACGAGAAGATCGATCTTGCGATCCAGAAATTGCAGCATTACTTTCTCAAGCTCTTCATCGCTGAGGCGTCCATGGGCGACACCGACTCGCACATGAGGAACTAAGGCTTGAATGTGACGTGCCACGCCCCAGATAGTGCGGATATTGTTATGGACATAGAATATCTGCCCCCCTCTTTGAAGTTCCCTTTCAATCGCTTCTGCAACCACTGTATCATCAAACGGGCAGATGTATGTCTTGATAGGGTAGCGATACTCAGGCGGGGTTGCAATCACACTCAGATCACGTATACCCATCAAGGACATGTGAAGTGTCCTTGGTATGGGGGTCGCGGTCAGGGCAAGCACATCTACCGAACGGCGTAATTGCTTGAGTCTTTCTTTATGGCTGACGCCGAATCTCTGCTCCTCATCGATAATCAGAAGCCCTAAATCCTTAAATCCAACATCCTTTTGTAACAAACGATGAGTCCCTATAACAATGTCTACCTGGCCTTTTTTGAGTTTTTCTACGACCTGTCGCTGCTCACTCTGGGAAGAAAACCGGCTGAGCGTCTCCACCACAACGGGGTACGGCTCAAGGCGTTTTCTAAAGGTTTCAAAATGCTGCCTGGCAAGAACTGTGGTTGGAACAAGGAATGCTACTTGCTTATTATCCCATACTGCTTTAAAGGCCGCCCGGAGGGCGATCTCGGTTTTACCATAGCCGACATCTCCACAGATAAGCCGGTCCATTGGTACCGGAGACTCCATATCCGCCAGCACCTCTTCGATGGCGCGGGTTTGATCCGGAGTCTCTCTGTATTCAAATCCTGCCTCAAATTCCCGGAAGTACCTATCCGGCGGAGAAAATGCATGGCCTTTCCGGACTTGGCGCCAACTGTATAGTTTAAGAAGTTCACCGGCCATTTTCTGGATCGATTTTTTTATCCTGCTTTTTGCCCGCGCCCAGGACTTGCCTCCCATCTTATCGAGACGTGGTTCAACTCCATCCACCCCGACGTATTTCTGGACACAGTTCATTCGATCTACAGGGACATAAAGCTTATCTCCGCCCCTGTATCCTATCAAAAGGAAATCATTAGTAATATCCGCAACATCAAGCCTGACGAGACCTTCGTATTGGCCTATGCCATGTTCTCTGTGAACAACAAGATCACCTGCTTTCAGGTCGTGAAAGCCGAGCGGCTCGGTTGTGTACTCCTTCCTCGGCACCTTCGGCAATCGGTGCTTTGGGCCAAAAAGCTCATCTTCGGTTATTATAGCCAGGGCTTCCCTGGGCCAGACAAACCCGGAGGAGAGTTCCCCCAGGCAGATGCTCAGGGTATTTTTTGCGACGTTATCCGATGGAAAAGATTCAATAATGTCAATAGGTATTCCATAGGGCATGATAAGCCCTTTGAGGCGTTGAGCCTGCTTCGTTGTCCTGCACAACAGATACGGGGCTAAGCCTTCGTGAAGGTTGTTGTTGACCCAGTCTGATAGAGGTTTCAGCAATTCTTCAGAGTGCCTTCGGGACTTGATCTGCTCTGCAATAAGGTCGTTTTTTTCAATGGTGAAGTTGCAGGCAGTTCCAGCCCTTCCTGTCATCGGTACCATTTTGAAGGCAAGATGCAGGCCGCCGGCAATGCTGGCTTCTACTTGTGATCGGTTCAGATAGAGGGCTTCTGGTTCAACGCAGAGGTTGCCCTCGTTTTTTGCCCAAAAGTAGTTTTTGGTCACTGTTTCTTCAGTTTCAAGAGCTATCTTTTCTATTGTTGCGGGATCAATGAGAACCGGAATGGTGTCTTTGGGCAGGTAGTCGAACAGGGTATTGAGCGATTGATAGACGAGCGGCAAAAGGCCGCCGATTCCGGGGAACCGATTTTGTTGTGTCAGTTTTTCAACGATTTCCTCGATTCGCGTGCCGGGCATTTCAAGGGTCTGGCCACGGGTGCGGATGCGGCGAGAAATGTTTTCGAGCTCACCGGGCTCAATGATCACTTCACTTGCTGGAAGCAACGTCACCTCTGACAGCTTTTTAAGCGATCGCTGGTCCTGCACCGAGAATGTTCTGAGCGATTCTATAATATCGCCAAAGAATTCGATTCGAACGGGATCAGGGTACAGGGGCGGAAAAACGTCAATGAGGCTCCCTCGAATTGCGAAATCTCCCGGCTCCTCAACCAAAACAGCATTTTGGTACCCGCCGTGAATCAGTTTTTGAACAAGGCCGTCTCTGTCAATTTCCTCTCCTGGAAGGAGATATTCGGCAAACCGGGACAGAATGGCTTTCGGCATCACTTTTTGCAACACGGCAGCAACAGAGGTGATGATGATCGGGGGCTGGGCGAGGGTCATCGCCTGATAAAGGGCCTCGACTCGCCGGCATGAGGTTTCCGGGTGATAGGAGAGAGGTTCGAAGGGCAAAATATCGTATGATGGAAATGCAATTATTGGAATGCCACTTTTTGTCGAAAAGAAACGGATATCTGCTGCAAGGAGTTCCGCGTTTTTTCCTTTTGCGCAAAGGACAAACAGGGGACGCTTCAGCTCAGCCCGCAAGCGATACAAAAGGTAGGCCTGCTCAGCCCCCGACAACCCCGTGCAGTCAATCCGCCCATCGGCACGACGGACTGTTTCTATGAGATCCGCAATGGAATCGCCTGGGAGGTTCACGTGAGTACCAAGACTTCCGTTCCGGAGCCAAGCTGGTTGCTCAACATTTAGCTTTCCTTCGTTCATTCCGGTCCTTCGTTTTTCCAGACTTTCCTCCTTCGGCAATCTCACCAAATCACCAGGTCGCATCCATCAAGCCCCTTGCCAGCCAACGCCTTTGATGCTATAAGAGAATAATAATCCAACCATGCCGGGCCGGCGTAGCTCAGTGGTAGAGCAACTGATTCGTAATCAGTAGGTCGCGGGTTCAAATCCCATCGCCGGCTCCATAAAAGACCTGAAGGATTGAAACTCCCCTTTCACGTTGCTTACACGCGGCGCAAGCTGCTGCGCTGTACATCGCGATCGCACTGACTATAGCATGTTCCGTTTTCCGGGGGAAGCCTGACTTTCAACATAGGGGTCACCCCTTAACGGCCTGTTGCCCAAATCCCTTTTCGCTTGGTCTAAAACGTTTTTTTGACAAATCTAAGGCTCGCTAAGATGTGATAATCATATAAAGGGCTAAGAATTGAGCCTGAGAGAGTGATTGTCGAGTAGTCGGCCTTGCTATCCTCGTGCCCACGCTCTGCGGGGGACGCACCCGGAGCTGTCACTCATGAGGCAGAGCACCGGAAGCAGGATAGATATGGATTCCCTCCGGCAGAAGTTGCCCTTCAACAGGGAGTCACGACATCGGCCATTTCCAGGGCGATAAGCAGGCTGTCAAAGACGTAATTCAACATAGTCAACAACGTACCCAACGTTGCCAGCAAGGTTATTACTACCTCTTCGGCGAGGTGGAAAATGTTTTCACAAAGGCCAATACCAAAGCCAATATTCCACCGAAGCCAATGATCTCTTTTTGATAAGACCAGATATCCCGGACAGGAGACATATTGTATTTAGGCAGGACAAGATTCAGGTAATAGATTACGATAGGGAAAAAGATCATTGTGAAAAAAATAAGTACCGATTCGAAAAGAAGGCTCTTTTTCAAGAACCTCCTGAAAAACAGGACCATATCCTGAATTGCCCTCAATTTGTTTAACCTTATTTCAATTTTATCCAATTTTCTGCTTAGTTCTTCAGCAGATACAGCAGCCTCTTTGAATTTTTCTGAGACCTCAAGCCCGGTCATGTCCCGAAGTTCCTTAATCTTTGTCTTGATAGATTTCAGTTCTTGATAAATCTTATTAGCCAAACTCGGATATCGATAATTGCCGATAGCACGACAGTATTGCTCAAGTCGCCTGTTTACTCCATAAAGGGCTTCTAAGAGTTCTCTTCTCTGATTTTCAGCGCACCTTTGGCAAATGGCAATGACTGATTCACTGTAGTAAATAATGTCATGATAAGCAAGATAACCATCACTTTTTGACAATTCCTCAATTTTTGCCAACAGTGATTTTGCTTTTGCAACTTTTTCCGCCCCTAATATTCCTGCTAAGTTACTTAGTTTCTTTTCCGCTTTAGCGGAGAGTCGCAGAGCTTCGTCTTTAACTTCGTCAAAAAGGCGCGTCAGCTCCGGGTGAATCATCTCGGAAAATGGAGCAAGCTCTGGATCAATCAAGGCATTTATATAAAATTGCCTGTCCTGCTCAATGAGTTTGATTAGCCGGCGCAAGGCCTCAGAAGTTTTTCCTTGTCTAAACTTGAAAAGGATGTTTTCGTATATCGCTTCCAGGCAGTGAGGTTCCAGGAAAAGAAGCTCTCTAATTGCTTCAGCAGCCGCGGAATGATAACCGTTCAAATGATAAAGGCGAAAGAGTAACAGATAAATAAGAGTCTTCCGGGGCTTGGTCCTTGCACATTCCAGAGCTCTCTGCCAATGGTGTTCCGATCTGCCGAAGTCGTTTTTTTCTACGTTCAAAAATCCCATTACGCAATGCGCCCTGTAATCATTGGGGTGTTGTGTCAGAGATTTTTGGAGAAAGCTTTCCGCTTTGGACAAATTGGAAACACGCAAACAATCGAGGGCGACCCAGGCCGGACCACCTTTGTCTTCATCGCTACTAAGTTTTCTTATGCTGCTCCAGCTTTCATTTTTTACATTCCAGATACTTGCAAAAAAGCGAAGTTGAAACACTCTTTTGAGTTCAAAAAATCCATAATTCGCCAGTGTGGTTGGCCCATTTATTGCCATTCCATCACTGTTGGGCGGCCGATTCGATTTTTCCGATGCAAAAAGACTCCAAAAGAGTTTGTTGATTGTACCAAGGGAAAGATATCCTAATTCTTCGAGGGCATTCGTTTTCTGAGGGAGGTGTTTTGAGGGACAGTTTGCCGTCAGATGTCTCCTGTCACCACAATAATAACATGGTTGATTTTTGCCCTGAGCGATGGTTCTTTGATATAATTTGATAAGTTCGACATCCCACATTTGCACAGGGTTATCTATAGCCGGCCTATCGACGGGATGAGAATGACTCTCCGGCCTGAACGTTTCTTTCCATATAACACGGTAGGCAGTGAGCCCTTCAGGGAGAGCTTTCTTCCCGGAAAGGTCAACCGGTTCAAAGTCAGCGGCAGATAAATCTGAAACCAGTTTATAGACATGCCCAGAGATGAAAATTTGATCTGGATCGACCAGTGGTGTGAGTTTGGCTGCTATGTTTACAACACTGCCAAAAATATCGTCTTGTTCAATAATTCCGTTGCCGAAATGAATGGCAATTCTGATATGAATCGGATCCCTGTCGTCCTTTTTCTGATTATATCTGCGGAGTTCTTGCTGAATTTCTATGGCCGACATTAATGCCTCTTCAGCACTAAGAAAATAGGCCATGGCCGAGTCTCCCACAATCTTTACCAGGGTACCGCCGTGGTGAGTCACGGCTGCCGAGACCAGTTGCTCGTGCTGCTGGAGCATTTCTCTGCCGGCAAGATCACCGTGAGATGTAAAGAACCTGGTTGAACCGACTATATCGGTAAAAAGGACTGCAATCTGCATCATGCAACCCTTCTGCTTATCACAAGGAGGCAGCACTGGAACCGCGGATGAATTTATTCTCAGATCTGATTGCAGTGTCATAATTACATTGATCTTAATCGGCAACACTTCAGCTTAACTTGAGTTTATACCAGAGGGATTACACGGAGTTCAGAATTCAGAATAGCTTTAGAATTTGAGTGCCTGAATTCTATTTTTGACAAGCATTTGAAAGTCAACAAGAAAAGAGATCCCCTTCCAGTTCCCGTGATCACGTCCCAATAGCTTTCCAGTATGCTGGAAAATTTCTTAGAGTTAGCTGATTATTCAATAGGGGGGGTTGCTCTGCAGATAGGTCAAAACGACTTGTGGCAGGCCTGTACTTGGTACCATCAACGGTATCGGGTTCTAAGATAAAAACTTTCACCTTTGGAACGTTTTTTCTGAGTCCTTGTAGATGCGGTAGTTGCTTTTTCCAATACTACAGTAAATTTCGTAACTTATGGTTCCCGCTACCTTCGCGATCTCCTCTGCTGTAATCCGCTCCCTGCCTTGCGCGCCTATAATAACTACTTCGTCCCCCGCCGAGACACCCTTTACAGAAGAGACATCCAACATTGTCAGGTTCATGCAGACGCGGCCAACGACGGGAACCCTCTTGCCACGGACGAGCATGTATCCCTTGTTGGAAAACGCCCGGCTGTATCCATCATCGTATCCCACAGGAACAGTGGCAATGACGGCACTTGTCCGGGTGGTGTAAGTATGTCCATAGCTAATGGATGTGCCGGCAGGGACTTTTTTTACTTGGATGACCCTGGACCTGAATGTCATAACCGGTTTGAAGGAGGCAGCAGCCGGCCACCCTTCCGCAGGAGAGGATCCGTAAAGGAGTATGCCGGGACGTACCATACCAAAGCTTACCCCTTTTCCTCTCAGCAGGGCGCCGCTGTTGGAAATATGGACTGCATCCGTACATACTCCAAGCTGTTTACACGCTTCGAAAACCCGGGAAAATCTGCGAATCTGCTCCTCCGTGAATGGATGATCCGGCATGTCGGCTTGAGCCAGGTGCGAAAATACCCCCTCAAGCCGAATGCCTTTGAGGGGCTGGAGGAGCCTGACGAAATCGACCGTCCTTTCTGCAGGCACTCCAAGCCGTGTCATGCCTGTATCGACTTTCACATGGACCGGCGCAATTGTGCCATGTTTGAGAGCAGCTTCAGAAAGCTTTTCAGCAATGCCGTATTGAAAAACAGCGGCTGTAAGCCCATTTTCGACAACGGCCGAGGCCTCCTCTGGTGCAATTCCCATCATGATCAAGATGGGGAGTCGGCATCCCGCCTCTCTCAGCTCAAGCGCTTCGTTGAGCTCAAACACTCCAAAACAGTCTGCTCCCGCTGTCTCAAGGACCCTGGCAACAGGTATCAGACCGTGGCCATAAGCATCTGATTTGACAACTGCAACGATACGCACTTCGGCACCGACCAACCTCTTGATTTCAAAGAAATTGTGTCTCAACGCACCAAGGTCAATGACTACCTTATTTGCTATCATGCTTCCAAACCGATCAAACCAATAAATTCTACCCCTTCTATCTCATCAAGGCTATGTACCAGTTTATGATTTCTGGCCCTTTGAACAGAAAAAGAAGGGCGCCAATGCTGAGAAAGGGGCCGAAGGGAATCGCCATTTTTCGACCCTTCCGCGTGTAGAAGGCCACTGCCGCCCCTGCCACAGCTCCGATGGCGGATCCGGCAAAGATAGTAAATAC
>QMMV01000067.1 GCA_003647435.1 Deltaproteobacteria bacterium
GAGCATTAGTGAGCGTTGAGAAAAAACAGTAGGGTGGATATTCGTCCCTGACGATAACTGATATTGTAACCGAATGGATGTTATTTGAACTTCTAAGCGCTGTTTTTTCTTTACGCTCAGTTAGGCTCGAGTTTGAGACGGTCTCCAATCGGATGGCCTGTCCGTTCCATATGTCAGTTTTTAAAAGAGCTAAAGTGTTACAACAGGACCAGTTTTCAGCGAGTTAAATCCTTGCCGGACGATAAATGCCTATACCCCCGTATGGCCAAAGCCACCTTCATCCCGCTCAGTCTTTTCAAGCCTGTCCACCACTTCCAATTTTGCCCTGTATACTTTTTGAACAACAAGCTGGGCGATCCTGTCTCCACGATGGACCGTGTACGGTTTTGTGCCAAGATTGATGAGAGCGATCTTTATCTCGCCTCTATAGTCACTATCGATGGTTCCCGGGCTGTTGATGATACTGATGCCGTGTTTGAAGGCGAGGCCGCTTCTGGGGCGAATTTCACCCTCGTAGCCTGGTGGCAACGCGATTGCAATACCTGTTGGAATTACGGCAATGGTTGCGGCTTCGATAACCTGGTCATCTCTTATGTCGGCACATAGATCCATCCCTGAAGCATGCGCAGTCATGTAGCGGGGCAAGGGAAGCCGGGGATCGTCTTCAGGACGTAGCTTGAGGATTTTGATTGTTAGATCAGGCGAGTCTGGTTTGTCGTTGGTCATTAGCGGCTCCACCTCGATGGCAGATACCTGATACTTGATCGCTGGACTATCAAGGAACCGGCATCAAGCATCTGATTTGCGATTGTTCGTAATCAGGTTTCGGGCCTCAGGTGTCAGAAAAGTAAACATTTAAATCCGAAATCTCAAACCCGAATGATTGCCTGGAGACTCTTTGTATTGTTGAAAGGACTAAAGTGATACCATCTGACGTATCTGTACGTCGTCCTCTATTGGTCCCAGCAGGGTGATAGCAAACTCACTATGAAAGATATCAGAGGAGAGTTCCAGGATATTTTCATGCGTAACCCTTTCGATTTCATTTTCCGCCTCTTTCAAGGGGATATAACGGCCGAAGTTAATCTCGGTCTGGGCAATACGTGTCATCTGGTTCTCAGTGTTTTCAGCAGCAAGATAAAGTGCGCCTTTCAAATACTGCTTTGCGTTTTTGAGCTCGGAAGCGGTTACAGGTTTTTCTTTTAGTTCTTTTATCTGACTGCTAATAATTTCGAATACCTTTTGGAGGTTAGACTTATCGACTCCGGCATAAACACCTAACATCCCCGTGTCAGAATACAACGAAAGAAAAGAGTAAATAGAATAGGCAAGTCCACGGCGTTCCCGTACTTCCTGGAACAAGCGAGAGCTCATGTTGCCCCCGAGGATCACGTTTAAAATAGCGCAGGCATGTCTCCGTGGGTCTGTAGCGGAAACCCCTTTGATTCCGAGGCAAATGTGAACCTGTTCCAGGTTTTTTGGTTGGGTGGTAATCCCCTTATTCATGACGGGGGAGAGGCGTTGCGGGAAGTTATCATCCCTTCGAACAACCTCAAACGTTCGAGCAACCAGTTCAACAAATCGGGCATGATTTAGGTTGCCTGCTGCCGAGACCACAATCCGCTCAGGCTGGTACGCCCGCTTGAAGAATTGCCTGATTGTCTTCGAATCAAAGTTTGCTATGTTTTGCGGTGTGCCAAGAACGCAACGCCCCAGAGAATGCCCCCCCCACATGGTCCGGGCTAAAAGGACATGCACGTAGTCCTCAGGTGTATCTTCTAACATCTTGATCTCCTGAAGAATCACCTGGCGTTCCCGTTCCACTTCCTTGTCATTGAAAACGGAGTTGAGGAAAATGTCAGATAGAATATCAACAGCGGTATTCAGATAATTATCCATCACCTTGGCGTGATAACAGGTATTTTCCTTGCTGGTAAAGGCGTTCCAGGATGCGCCGATGGCATCAAGCTCCTTCGCAATTTGAACGGCACTCCGTTTTTCCGTACCTTTAAAAATCATGTGCTCGATGAAGTGAGAAAGCCCGCTTTCTTCTTGCGTCTCATCGCGGGCACCCACATTCACCCAGACTCCCATGGCAATCGATCGGGCGTGTGGCATCCGTTCTGTAACGACCCGGATCCCGTTGTCCAGAACAGTCTTGGCAAAATTATTTTCCACCCTGTTGCTCCTGCAAAGCCGCCTTTCGACTCAGGCGGATCTTGCCGTCACGGTCTATTTCAAGGACTTTTACCCTGACCTTGTCCCCTTCTTTCAAGATATCAGTCACCTTGTTGACACGCTTTGAGTCAAGCTGAGAAATATGCACCAGCCCATCTGTCCCCGGGAATATCTGTACAAATGCCCCGAAATCCATGATCTTGCGCACAGTCCCTTCGTAGATAGCACCAACCTTAGGTTCCTGAACGATGTCTTCAATCATCTTGAGGGCTTTTGCTCCCATTTCACTATTCATAGCAATGATCTTTACGAGACCGCTTTGATCCACTTCTACACGGCAATCGGTCTCCGCCTCGATCCCCCTGACGACCTTCCCTCCGACTCCAATCACATCCCGGATCTTGTCAGGATTAATCTGAATGGTCAGTATCTTGGGCGCATAGGGAGATACCTCCGGCCTCGATTCCTTGAGGGTCTCTTCCATCCTGTCCAGAATAAAGAGGCGCCCCTCGCGCGCCTGTTCGAGAGCCTGTTGCATAATTTGCTTGCTCAGACCTTCGATTTTGATATCCATTTGAAGAGAGGTAATTCCTTCACGCGTACCGGCCACCTTGAAATCCATGTCTCCCACATGGTCTTCATCGCCTGAAATATCAGATAATATGACAATGGTATCCTTTTCTTTGATGAGGCCCATTGCAATCCCGGCCACCGGCGCACTCACAGGGACACCTGCGCTCATCAGGGCGAGACTGCTGGCACATACTGTCGCCATGGAAGAAGAGCCGTTTGATTCGAGTATCTCAGAGACAACGCGGATGGTGTAATCAAATTTCTCTTTGTCTGGCAAAACCTTTTCAACAGCCCTCGTTGAAAGGCCGCCGTGTCCGATCTCCCTGCGGCCTGGGCTTCCCAACCGCCTTGCTTCTCCCACGCAGAACGGGGGAAAGTTATAGTGCAGCATAAACGGGACAAAGATGTTTCCCTCCAAGGTTTCAACTCGCTGTTCATCACTCGTGGAACCAAGAGTCACGATCGCAAGCGCCTGGGTTTCACCACGTGTAAACAAGGCTGAACCATGGGGGCGTGGCAGCACACCCACCTCACATTGGATGGGACGAATCTCATCAAAACCCCGACCATCAATACGGCGTCCTTCCACAACAGCGAGGTCGCGCATGATCCTCCGCTCGAGATCATGTAAGATTTTGTAAATCACCTGTTTCTGATCACCATATTCAGTTTCAAGGGTTTCTGTTACTTCTGTCTTTATCTTTTTAAGCGCCTCCCTGCGTTCAAGTTTTTGTGGGATCTGAACGGCTTCTCTTATGCGGTTGACAGCCAGTGTTTCTATCTTGCCTGCAAGGTCTTCGTCCACTTCATCTGCAGGCACTGTGCGCTTTGCTTTGCCTGCCGCATTCCTGAGTTTGCACTGAAGATCGATGACAGGCTGCATGGCCTTGTGGCCGAAAAAAATCGCATCCAGCACATCTTCCTCTTTGATAAACTGGCCGCCTCCTTCTACCATGACTATGCTGTCACGGTTGCCGGCTACGATTAGATTCATGTCGCTTTTTTCAAGTTCTTGCAAGGTTGGATTAGCTTTGAGCTGGCCATCGATGCGGCCAACACGAACAGAGGCAATCGGCCCGGCGAATGGAATCTTTGATATCTCAAGGGCCGCTGACGCCCCAACCACCGCCAGAGTATCAGGGTCATTTTCATTATCCACTGACAGGACTGTAGCGATAATCTGTGTTTCATACCTGTAATTGCTGGGGAAAAGTGGTCTTATAGTTCTATCTATGACTCGGGCGGTCAGTATCTCCTTTTCAGTAGGTCTTCCCACCTCTCTACGAAAGTAATTTCCAGGTATTCTGCCTGCTGCATATCCCTTTTCCTGATATTCCACGGTCAGGGGGACAAAATCGATTCCCTCCCTGATCTCATCTGTGGTAACAGCAGTCACCAATACCATTGTGTCACCATACCGTACCAGGACTGCGCCGTGGGCTTGCCTGGCGACCTTGCCAGTTTCCATCGTGATTGTTCTTCCACTGATTTCTGCTTTAAAAGATACTTCCATTGTTTTCTCCTACGGATTGTTTTTCAATTCATCAGTTATCTTCTCAGCTCCGTCGCTGCCGACAAGCGGACGAGCCTGGAATGGGGAATTAAATTCCGAAGTCAGTATTGACCATTTAGGAATGATCACTTGACCGGGGTTTTTTGCGATATTTTATTTCCTGAGCCCAAGAGCCTTGATAAGCATTCGGTATCGATTAACGTCCTTGGTCCCAAGATAGTTCAACAATCGCCTTCGCCTCCCCACCAGTTTTAACAGCCCCGTTCTGGAGTGGTGATCCTTCTTGTGAACCTTGAAATGCTCATTGAGGTAATTAATCCGATGTGTCAGAAGAGCAATCTGAACCTCCGGGGAGCCTGTGTCTGTTTCATGGATCTTGAACCGATCGATCAGCTCTTTTTTTGTCTCTGCTGCTAAAGCCACTTTCAAAACCTCCTATCTGGGTTAATCGTTATTCGGGAATCAATATCCGAAAATCAAAATTAACTGTATCACTTCAGCCACCAAGGCACCAAGTCACAAATGTCAGTGTTTTTGTGACTTCGTGGCTGAACTATTACAATCATCCTACTGTTAGTGAACTGGAAATACACAAGCATACGGATACACACCATTACCATTTTTTTTAGACGTGCTCAAAACGGCGATCAGATTGCGCTGACCGTCAATTATCTTTAACCACAAGGATTTCACCTCTTCCACGATTCCGAGTTCCGTGTAGCTTAGCGGTTGGCCGTGCTGTATCTTTTTCGCCAGTTTATCGCTGACCGTAACCTCTGGAATTTCTCTCAAAGCATCGCTCGTTGGAATAATGCAGGTTGACAATTTCCCCGATCGGGCAAGCCTTTCAAGAGTATTCAAGGAGAAAGCATCCTCGAGTGTAAATCCACCGTTTTCGGTTCGACACAACTGCACCAGAGAGGCTCCACACCCGAGATATTCTCCAATGTCCGAACACAGCGTGCGCACATACGTACCGTGGCTGCAGATAACATCAAAGTGCACGTAAGGTATCTCTACATCAACTATCTCAAGCTTGTAGATGGAAATAGGTCTGGATGGCTTCTGCACAAAGACCCCCTTACGGGCGAGTTTATAAAGTGGTTCTCCGTGGTGCTTGAGCGCGGAAAAGGCGGGCGGTATCTGCCACGTGATTTTGGAAAAGCGACGGAAGGCGGAACGAATCTCCTGGTCGGTGACCGTCGCATGCGATTGCCTTGAAAGAACCCGGCCTGTCGCATCTTGCGTGTCGGTTCGAATCCCGAGTTGCATCACTCCTTCGTATCGCTTTTTCCCATGCATCAAAAAGCGGGCAACCCTGGTCGCCGCGTTCACACAGCACACTAACACCCCGGTAGCAAACGGGTCCAGAGTGCCCGTGTGGCCCACTTTTTTGGCTCTCAGGATTTTTTTTAAACGTGCCACCACCTGGGCCGATGTTATATGTGCCGGCTTGTCAACGACTACAACACCATTCATATCAGCGTACCAAAATTATGTTGAGTTGGCTTCAGTTGCTATGGTTTTAAGAAGCTTGTCTATATTCGCAGCGCGGTCAAATGATTCGTCGTAGACAAACTTAAGTGCAGGCATACACTTGAGTGCAAGCCTACGGCTCAAATTCTGTCTCAGATAACCCGTAGCGCTTCTAAAGCCCGCCCGTGCCTTCAGTATTCGTTCCTGGCTTCCTGCAACAGCGAAATAGATCCGAGCTGAACGCAGGTCATCGGTTATACTCACATGAGTGATTGTAACGAGGGAAAGGCGGGGGTCCTTGATCTTTCTCAGTAGAAGTTCTGATAACTCTTTTTGAAGCACACCCGCTACTCTCTCAGCTCTCTTATAACGGATCATAGATTGATGATCTCCATCTTTGAATCTACAATGTCCGCGACACGCATCGCTTCAACAAAGTTGACGGCCTTATCTAACTTTGAGTTGATCAACCGGCTATCATTGCCTACAAAAGCGAGGCCTATTTCTGCACGCTGGTGCCTGTCGTTGGCACCAACTTCCGCTGCCGCGAGATTGAAGCTGTTTCGAAGCCGACTCACCACACTCTTTACGGTCTTGCGCTTGTCCTTCAAAGAGCTGTTCCCGGGCAACCTCAGAATTATCGTAGCGACTCCAATTACCATGATAAGAAGTGTCTAAAGTGAAGTAAAGTGTCTAAAGTGAGCCAAAGTGCCTAAAATCAAATGCCAAACAAGAATTATAGCTAACTTCTCGTCATCCATCCATTTTAGCTCACTTTAGGCACTTTTTATTCCACCACTGGTTTTATTTCTTCCATGTAATAACATTCAATGACATCACCCACTTTTATATCATTGTAGTTCTCGATACCAAGCCCGCATTCATATCCACTTTGTACTTCCTTCACGTCATCTTTAAAGCGACGCAAGGAGCTTATCTTCCCATCGTAGATCACAACACCGTCGCGAAGGAGCCGGACTGGTTGACCTCGTTGTATTTTTCCCTCTGTCACATAGCAACCTGCAATCGTCCCAACCTTTGGAATGTTGAACGTTTGCCTCACTTCAACCCGACCGAGGATATGCTCCTTGTAAGTGGGTTCCATGAGGCCGGCCATAGCCGCCTTGATATCATTGACGACATTGTAAATGACATCGTAGAATCGGATGTCTACACCTTGCTCATTTGCAAGCTCTTTCACCTTTGGATTGGGCCGAACGTTAAACCCTAAGATTATGGCTTTTGAGACTGCAGCCAGCATGATATCTGATTCCGTGATGGCACCGGTGGCCGAATGCACTATATTAATCTTAATCTCGGTAGACGGAAGCTTATGCAGGGCATCCGCAAGGGCTTCAATAGACCCTTGAACATCTGCACGGATGACCAGATTGAGGTCCTTAACAAGCCCACCTTTCATCTGTTCATAATACTTCTCGAGGGTCAACTTGCTGCTCCGTACGAGCTCCCGCATCCTGTGCTTTTGCCTGCGATGAAAACTGACCTGTTTTGCAAGCTTCTCATCGGCCACTGCAACAAATTCATCCCCCGCCATCGGCACCCCTGAAAGCCCCTGGATTTCAACAGGCATGGAAGGACCGGCCTTGTCCAGGCGATTGCCCCGATCGTTAACCATTGCCCGGAGTTTGCCATAATGCAAGCCGCAAACAATGGCATCACCTGCATGTAAGGTTCCTTCTTGAACCAAGACAGTAGCCACCGGACCTTTCCCCGGGTCAAGTCTGGCCTCAATAACGTGACCTCTGGCAAGCTTGTCTGGATTGGCCTTCAGTTCCAGAACATCGGCCTGAAGGAGTATCATGTCAAGCAGTTCTTCGATACCTATCTTTTCTTTTGCCGAGACGTTAACGAAAATCGTATCTCCCCCCCATGCCTCGGGGCTGAGGCCGTATTCGGCAAGTTCGCGCTGCACACGCTCTGGATTTGCATCGGGCTTGTCTATCTTGTTGACTGCTACAAGGATGGGAACACCGGCGGCCTTGGCATGATTGATGGCTTCAATTGTTTGAGGCATGACACCGTCATCGGCTGCCACCACCAGCACCACCAGGTCTGTTATCTCGGCGCCCCTTGCCCTCATTGCCGTAAACGCCTCATGCCCAGGTGTGTCAAGAAACACTACCTGCCGGTCATTCACACTTACATAGTAAGCTCCGATGTGCTGTGTGATACCTCCTGCCTCACTGCCAATCACGTTGGTTTGGCGGATCGCATCCAACAAGGATGTCTTCCCGTGGTCCACATGTCCCATGATAGTTACCACAGGTGGCCGATCCTTTAACTGGCGTAGATCATCTTTTTTAGACTGGATTATCTCTTCTTCCTCAAAAGATGCTTTTTCAACTTCGTAGTTGAACTCGCTCGCAACCAACGATGC
>QMMV01000068.1 GCA_003647435.1 Deltaproteobacteria bacterium
TTAGATCGTAGTCTTCAACTATACCCGTAATTCCGGTATGCCCGTCGAGCATCGAATCGGTGAAGTTGTTGATTCCACAAAATACCACAGGCACATCCGGGAAAAGTTCATCACGATATTTGATAATAAAGTCAAGGGCATTGTTATCTGACAAAATGATGATATCCGGCTGGTTCGTACGATACTTTTCCCTGTACAGCTTTTGAAGACAGGGAAATATCCTTTCGGTCTTATGGCGTTTGGTATCCATGAACTCAACGTGGACCGTGATGCTGAAAAGATCAACCTTGTCAAATACAGACTGGATCCCTTCCACTATTCCGTCTGTCCAGGGATTTCCCTTATGATAAGAATTAAGAATAAGCACTCGCTTTGCTTCCTGCGCATCTGCTGATGAAGCAAACAGGCCCAGGATAAAAAACATGGAGAAGATAAAAATTCCAGCAAAACAGATGCCGGGATAACAATAGCGATTATTTCCCGTATTCGCCGTATCGGCTCTCACACGTATCCCCTTTGGCTTGACCGAACCTGATATCCAGCAAAACCCCCGTCCGTGGATATGGCTTTCAACCTTTATGCCATCCCGCCTGTATCCCGGTGTAATGGTTTCTTCCGGCACAAATCATGTTAACCCGGCCTGAATCGTCAAAAACCCGACACTGCGGTGTCAGCCGCCCAACAGCTTTACTTTGCAAGATCGCAAGCAACTATGCAGGCTCCAAGTTCCGCAACTGGTCGGGGTTCAAGGCTGATAATCCTGAAAAGGCCGGCTTCCTCTCACTTGGCCAGAGAGGGCTAAGTGAAAGGGAATGTAAGGCCTTGGTTTTCTGAAAAGACGCCACTTTATCCTGGACATTACGGTGGTGGCACAGTTTTTGATCAATCAACTTGAGCAAGTGTCACGATGGAGACAAAAGCGCGGGGAAAAACTGATGAAGGATCGACTGCTGTCTGTTGATGATGTCTGTGAATACCTTGGTATAAGCAGGGATACAGCATACAAGTGGATTGAAGAAAAGGGCTTGCCCGCATATCGACTTGGGCGTCTGTGGAAGTTCAAGAAGCAAGAGATTGAAGAATGGGTAAAAAGGGGAGCAGACCCAAAGATGAGGAGAAAATCTTAAGTATCAGCCCGTTGACCGGTTGACGGGCAAACCGATAGCAGGAGGTTCGCATGGCAACAACCAGGAAAAAGGGAGGGCAAACCATTATCAGGCCTGGCAAGGACCTGCTTGCCTCCGCAGTGGATGATCTGCGGAAAAAACTACTCAACAAACTGGAGAAGGGAAGCAAAGAACTCATCATAGATCTTGCCAGAGTAAAAATGGTCGATCCCGTGGGTCTGGGTCTTCTCATTGCAGCCCATAACTCTCTGGAAAATGCCGGTGGAACATTGGCGATCAAGAATGTTTCGGAAGACATCTACGAGATTTTCAAAGTCATGCGCCTGCACCAGTATTTTGAGGTAAGGCAAGCGATCTGATTTGAACCAAGTATTGAAGCCCAACACTACTTTTAGACACTTTAGCCCTTTCAAAAAATACACATAATATTTTCAAAAATCTAAACTGATACAGCTCGTTTAATCCTGGAGGGCAGTGATGAAACAAGATGACGAAACCTTGCAAATGTACGTGGAAGAATCGCTGGAACACCTATCCGATATTGAAAATGACCTGTTGGGCATTGAACAGGCCGGAGCAAATATAGACGAGGAACTCGTCAACAAGGTATTCCGAGCCGCCCACTCCATCAAGGGAGGAGCAGGTTTCATGGGGCTTACCAACATCAGAGATCTCGCACATAAGATGGAAAATGTGCTGGGAATGATTCGAAGCAGGGAAATGGTCCCAAACCCTGAAATCGTCAACATCCTTCTCCTTGCCTCTGATACCCTGAGAGATCTTATAAACAACGTCTCAAACAGCAACGAAATCGATATATCTCAACATATTGAAGCCCTTACCCAACTAGCGAGCAATCAGGCCCCCGATGAAGGAAAAGCCGTTTCGCCCAGGATGATTGATATTTCTTTCCCAGGCGGGAAAATCGGTTTTACCGTACCTGAAGAGCAAATCTCTGCGCTCAGGAAACAGGGCAAGTACATCTACCTGGTCCAATTGGATCTTGTCAGCGACATTCACAGCAGGGACAAAAAGCTCCTCAATGCCATCGGCGAGTTAGAAAAAAGCGGAACTATCATGGATGCCGCCGTGGACACCGAGGCCGTTGGTACGCTTGAAGAGGACCGATTCTTGAACCAGCTTCCATTTGCAATCCTGTATGCCTCCATCCTGGACGATACGATTATTGATTCCCTTTTCGAGATCGATAAAAACCGCATTTTCCAGTTAGCAGAAGACATGACCATCAGGTCTATTGGACCGGCATTTCCAGAAGAAACACCGGCTGTCGAAAGGGTAAATAAGGAAACCACTGCGAAAAAGGCCCCGGCAGACAACCCCGACATGAAGGAGGAAAAAGCGCCCCTCTTGCCTGCGCGCATGGATGCACAGGCCGCAAAAAAACCCGGCAAAATTAAACAAAAGCAAGCACCGGCAGAGACAAGTCTCAGGGTAAACGTGAGTCTTCTCGATTCTTTAATGAATCTCGCAGGCGAACTTGTTTTAGGGAGAAATCAATTAGTTCAGGCGGTTATGTTAGATGATTCCCGCACGATACAAGTCGCTTCCCAGCGGCTGAACCTTATTACTTCCGAGCTCCAGGAAGCCATCATGCGCACCCGTATGCAGCCGATAGGAAATGTTTTTAATAAGTTCCCCAGGGTAGTGCGGGACATGGCCAGGAATCTGGGCAAGGAGGTGGAGTTAACCCTTGAGGGAAAAGAAGTCGAACTGGACAAGACCATTATTGAAGCGATCAGCGATCCTCTCACACACCTCGTCAGAAACGCGGTAGATCACGGCATAGAAAGCCCTGATGACCGCTTAAAGGCTGGAAAGGAGCCAAAAGGGAAACTCCGTTTGAGAGCCTATCACGAAGCCGGCCAGGTCAACATAGAAATAACCGATGACGGAAAAGGCCTGGATGGCGACAAACTCTCTGCAGCAGCAGTAGCCAAGGGCTTGATAACGTCAGAACAGGCGGCGGTGATGTCGGAAAAGGAAAAAATAAACCTGATTTTTCTCCCCGGTTTTTCCACTGCTGAAAAGGTGACCGATGTCTCAGGCCGTGGCGTTGGAATGGATGTTGTAAAGACCAACCTGGACAAGTTGGGTGGCAATATCGAAATCGACTCTACGGTCGGAGAAGGAACGGATATCCACATAAAGCTTCCGCTGACACTGGCTATCATCCCGAGCCAAATCATCTCCACCTGCGGAGAACGATACGCAATCCCCCAGGTGAACCTTGAAGAACTCCTGAGAATCCCTGCAGATGAGGTCAAAGACAGGATAGAGAAAGTAGGAAAGGCACAAGTTGTCAGATTGCGCGGGAAATTGCTTCCGTTGGTAAGGCTGGCAGACGTTATCGGTGTCGAGAGGACATATATTGACCCCGTCGAAGGAGAAGAAAAAAGGGATCGCCGTAAAGACATAGCCGACAGAAGATCCAGAAAAAGCCCGCTCATAACTGACAACTCACAACCGACCAATCACAATTTACAACCCACAACTCCCGTGGACCGCAGGGGCGGTCCGGACAGACGATACCATGCAGCAAGCGCTGTAAACGTAGTTGTCGTTTCTGCCGGCGCTACCAAATACGGGCTCGTTGTCGATAAGTTGCATGACGCTGAAGAAATTGTGGTCAAGCCTCTCGGGCGCCATTTCAAGCATTGTAAAGGATATGCGGGGGCAACCATCATGGGTGATGGCAGGGTCGCGCTCATTCTGGATGTAGCAGGTCTTTGCCGGATGGCCCGGTTGACCTCTGTTGAAGGGACTGCTAGGGCAGCAGAAGTGGCCAGGGAATCTGTCAAATCAAAGGAAGATGCTCACTCTCTGCTGATCTTCAGGAACGCTGAAGATGAGCAATTTGCTGTCCCCCTGGGACTGGTGTCGCGGATCGAAAAGATCAAGAAAACCGATATAGAGATGGTTGGCGGGAAGAAAGTGCTCCAGTACCGAGGAAGCAGCCTCCCCCTGTTTGCCATTGAAGAGGTCGCCGATGTTAAACCGCTATCAGACAAAGAAGACCTCCTGGTGATTGTGTTCCTCCTTGCAGGCAGAGAGGTCGGTCTTCTGGCGACTGCACCGGTAGATGCAGTAGAGCTATCCGTGCACTTTGATGAAAGCACTCTCAAGCAGCCCGGCATAATGGGCTCAGCAATCATCGGAAATCACACCACCCTAATGATTGATATTTTTGGGCTGGTTCAGACCATCAACCCCGACTGGTTTTCTGAAAGGAAGCCCATTCAAACCTCAGGTGGCAACGCACCAACCATCCTTTTTGCCGAGGACTCCAGCTTTTTTCGCAATCAGGTAAAGACCTTTATGGAAGATGAAGGTTATACCGTCATTGAGGCAGAGGACGGAATGATCGCCTGGAATCTTCTTCAGGAACACGCCGATGAAATATCTCTTGTGGTCACAGACATTGAGATGCCAAACCTGGACGGCTTTAGCCTTACCGAAAAAATAAGAGGGGATATGCGCTTTTCCCGCCTGCCGGTGATAGCGCTCACCACGCTGGCATCAGACGAAGATATTGCCCGGGGAAAAGAGGTGGGCATAGATGATTATGAGATCAAGCTGGACAGGGAAAAACTGATGGAAAAGATTCATAATCACCTGAAGCGAACTTAGTCGATTGCCCGGGTTGGCAACGACAGTGAATAGCCGTCAGAAATCACGGATCAGAGGTCAGAAGACGGTCAACAGACTATACCCGGCCAAACAAAGCAGCAGGGGGGCACCATGAAAGTAAAAAGATTCAAGGACTGGAAGCTTTTTTCAAAAATAATGAGTGTATCGATTGTCACCATGGCCGTGGTGCTATCGGCAATCTTACTTTATGTCGTCCCAGAGGTGGAGGAAAAGCTGGCGAGATGTCCAACAGCAGTGCTCAGGTGAATATGAGCGCCCAGGAACTGAGCAAATTAGCAGAGCAGTTGAAGGAACAGGTAGGAATGTTCAGCGTTTAATCGAGTCGTCGAGCGGGGAGGTATTCTATGTCTAAGATCGTCGCAATAAAGACCATGCCATGTATGGTTCTCTTAACCATGTTTCTTTTTGGAGGATGGTGCGTAAGTGAGGCCGAACCTGGGGATAAAAAGATCTATGTGGGTTCCCGGGCCTGTGAGGAATGTCATGAGAAAGAATATAGAAACTTTCAGACTTATGCCAAGAAAGCTCATTCTTATGAAAGCATCAAGAAGATGAAGAAAGGGCTGACGGACGCAGAGGTTCGGAAATGTTTCCAGTGTCACACCACCGGGTACGATAAACTAGGTGGATTCCGGTCAGAGCAGGAAACGCCACATCTCAAGAATGCAGGTTGTGAGGTCTGTCACGGCCCGGGAAGCCTTCATGTTGAAACCGGTGACCCTGAAGATATCAAAGGCAACCTGACGGCAAAGGATTGCGAGGCCTGCCATAGTGCAGAACGGGTAAGGGCTTTTAATTACAAGCCATTGATCTATGGCGGGGCACATTAGAAATAACCGATGGTAACAATTTAGATTTTTGAAAATATCCGGGCCTATTTTTAAAAAGAGCTAAGGTGTTATAACTGACCAATATACCGCATACTGCGGCCATTTACTATTGCCGCAGCTTCTGGGTAAATTCCGATAGGAGGAAGAGTGTAGTGAAGCTGCTGTCATTTTACAAGAAGCACTTGTGGATTCAGGTAACGGCCATCTTATCCATGGTAATCATAGTCATTATTGGGACCATGATTATTTTGAACATCAGGAATGAGAATAGCATAGTCAAAGCACAACTGCAGCGTCAGGGCACAATGTTAGCCGAGTCTGTGGAAGGGAGCATGGACGATGCCCTTGCAATAGGAAACAATAAAGCAGTCCAGCAGCAGTTTGAGAGACTCAAGCAAAAAATGCCTGATCTGGATATTTTTGTCTTTGATTTCAAGCAGGTAATTTCCTTCACCACGGAGCCGGATGCGGCAGGAAGGAGCGTGGAAACCGTTCTACAAAATAAGGCTGCTCTCGATGCCGTTATCCGGATGCTGGAAAACGGAAAGGCACCATCTAAACCGTTTGAAGAATCGATCGATGGCGTTCCCTATCTTACTATTACCCGTCCCATCCTGAACGAAACCCGGTGTCACCACTGCCACGGCAGTTCACGTAAGGTGTTAGGGGGGGAGTTGATTCGAACATCCACCGAAAAGGCATTTGCGGCCGTCCGTGCGGCCCGCAACAGGAACATTGTGATAGGAGCCGCAGCTTTAGGCGTCATAATCCTGCTGATCTATTCCCTGTTTCATCGACTGGTCAATCGAAAGATTGAGCTTGCATTGAAGGCAACCCATAAGATAGGCGATGGCGATTTTACCTATCGGTGTGAGGTCAAGGGCGAGGACGAGGTGAGCCACATCTGTGCACGTCTCAATGATATGACGGACAATCTCCGTAACATGTTCAAACATGTTCTGTCAGGGAGCGAAAAAATTGCTTCTTCCTCCACCGAACTATTCTCTATTTCTCAGCAGATGTCTTCCGGGACGGAGCAGACTTCAGCCAAGGCAAACACCGTTGCCGCAGCAGCCGAAGAGATGAGCTCCAACATGACCTCTGTCGCCGCCGCCACCGAGCAGGCATCCACAAATGTAGGCATGGTAGCGACTGCCGCAGAGCAAATGACAGGCACGATCAATGAGATCGCAAAAAATACAGAAAAGGCCCAGGCGATCACAGGAGAAGCTGTATCTCAAGCAAAGAGTGCTTCCGGCAAAGTAGATGAACTCGGCCAAGCCGCAAAAGAAATAAGCAAGGTAACAGAGACCATTACAGAGATTTCGGAACAAACCAACTTGCTTGCCTTAAACGCTACCATCGAGGCAGCCCGTGCAGGCGAGGCGGGCAAGGGCTTTGCCGTGGTGGCAAACGAGATCAAGGAACTGGCCAGGCAGACAGCCTCTGCTACCGGAGAGATAAAGGAAAAGATTGAAGGTATCCAGGGCTCCACTGAAGGCACGATCGGCCAGATCGAGCAGATCTCAAAGGTGATTAATGATGTAAACGAGATCGTAACAACCACGGCCACGGCGGTTGAAGAACAATCTGTGACCACAAAAGAGATCGCCAACAACGTGGCCCAGGCATCACAGGGAATTGCCGAGGTGACAGAAAATGTGGCCCAGAGCTCCACGGTCGCTGCAGATATTGCCAGAGATATTTCTGATGTAAATCAGGCCGCTGGCGAGATGTCCAACAGCAGTGCTCAGGTGAATATGAGCGCCCAGGAACTTTCACGATTGGCAGCAACACTAATGGGCATGGTTAGTAAGTTTCGATTTTCCGATAACGGAGAGAAAAAAGAAGCCGAGAATTGCGTGTTGCTGGAAAAATGTGGCTTCTTTAAAAAATTCGGCAATAACAAAGATTATATGACCCAAGGTTTTATTGAGTTGTACTGTAAAGGACCGAAACAGAACGAGTGCGTACGAAAAAAGTACAGAGAAGAACATGGCACACCACCATCGGATGACATGATGCCGACAGGGGAGATGATGTCCCAAACTTCATAAATCTGGAGGTCATGAATCATGACGCAACCGAGAAAGCCCAAGAAAAACAACCAGACGGTCGAACTTGCCACCTTTTACGTGGGACAGGCCCTCTGTGGAATGGACATCCTTAGAGTTCAGGAAATTAACAAGCTCACGGAAATAACAAAAGTCCCGCAGGCACCAGAATATGTGATAGGTATTCTCAACCTGCGGGGCCAGATCGTCACAGTCATAGACCTTGGCAAAAAGCTCGGTCTCTCCTCAATCGAGCTGGGCGATGAGAGCCGCAATATTGTCGTCAGTTCCCACAGTGAATATATTGGACTTCTGGTAGACAGTATCAGCGATATAGTGAAGGCCGAACGAGAGAAGATAGAACCGCCGCCGGCTAATATAGGAGGCGTTCAGGGAAAGTTTTTCGAAGGGGTGTTCAAAACGGAAGAAA
>QMMV01000069.1 GCA_003647435.1 Deltaproteobacteria bacterium
CAAACCAAACAAACCAAACAAACCAAACAGACCAGACAGGTTCATAACGCCCGTTCAATGGAGTTATGCAAAGGTCTCTACGTGTCCATTGTTCCGGTATTCCAGTATTCCAATTGTGAGCGAAACGAAGCAAGTTCCTTTTTAGGGGCTCAGAAGGCGCACAGGATTCGATTGTGGATCTTTTCGGCCAACCGCTTTGATATAGCCTCGATTGCCGCCCTTCGATTTTCTTCGGTTACCGGTTTGTCGGAAGAAACCTTGAACACCTCTCGCCCGGACAGGCTTTTGTCTGACCAGAGGACTTTACCGTCAGAGCGTTTCAAGGCTAAGTTGAGAGTGATGGTCACACGACGTTCTTCAGAGGCGTACTTCGAACTGTGAGAAATGGTTTCAATGGCCATTGAAGCAATGCTGCCGCTCAAAACGGCATCTGCCATACTGATATCAACCACCTGAAGTATCTTGCTCCGGTTAAACTCATAAGATAGGTCATTCGTAAAGATGGTTTCAATTCCCGATTCCGAAGTCCGGTTCTCAAATATGGCGACGGCAACAGTATGCACATCAGCCGGTGCCCTTAATCCTTTCCCTTTAATGTGATACCCGCAGCCACCAAGAACTGCGAGAAAGAGCGAGGCAACTATTGCAACCTTTGCCCTGTTCAACCAAAGCCCCGTTTTCGGCATCGGAAAACTCATTTCTTACACCACGATATTTACAAGTTTCTTGTGCACCACAATGACTTTCCTGATCGGCCTATCTGATATACGGGCCACAATCCTTTCGTCCGCCAAAGCTGTCTCTTTTATTGTTTCATCATCAGCATCGGATGCAACGTAAAACCTGCTCCGCACCTTTCCGTTCACCTGTGCAACTATTAATATTGTATCTTCTTCAATGGCATCCTTACTGTATTTCGGCCAGGGAACATCGAGGACGCTTTTAGAGTGGCCGAGCGCTGCCCACAACTCTTCCGCCACGTGGGGAACAATAGGCGAGAGCAAGAGCACTATTGATTCTAAAGCCAACTTTAAAACAGACCGCCCCAAACGGTCGGTAAATGCACTTTCTCTCATCGCTTGTACGGAGTTTACCAGTTCCATCACCGCGCTAATGGCCGTGTTAAAATGAAACCTCGTCTCGATATCGCTTGTTACACGTTTTATTGTTTGATGGATTTTTCTGTGAAGCTGCCTTAAATCCCGACCAAGCTCTTCCCCTCCATCATAAGGTTTCACGCCGTCAAGCCTGTCCAGATTGTCTCTTACAAGACGCCATACCCTTTTTAGAAACCGAGAGGCTCCTTCCACTCCCTGATCGCTCCAGTCCAGGTCTTTCTCCGGAGGGGCTGCAAAAAGGGAAAAGAGTCTGAGGGTATCGGCACCATATTTTTCTATAAGCGCATTGGGATCGACAACGTTTTTCTTTGACTTGGACATCTTCTCGGTCCGTCCAATCTCAACATGACTTCCGCAATACTTGCAGAGACGATCTCCATCCTTCAGGATCGCCTCTTCAGGATACAAAAAACCGTGATCCGGGCATTTCACGGTTTCTCTACGGACCATTCCCTGAGTAAGCAGGCGCGTAAACGGTTCTTTGTAGTTCAAGAACCCGAATTCTTTCAACACGCGTGTGAAATAGCGTGCATAGAGAAGGTGAAGGATTGCATGTTCAATCCCCCCAATGTACTGATCGACTGGCATCCAGTATCCTACCGCTTCAGGGTCAAACATGCCCTCATCATAATGGGGACTGCAATAACGCTCAAAGTACCATGAGGATTCCACAAAGGTGTCCATGGTATCGGTTTCCCGACGGGCGGAAGAGCTGCCACACCTCGGGCACCTGGTCTTGACAAAGTCGTCCAGTGCAGGCAGCGGAGACCTCCCACCTTCCAGCATTTCGGCATCCTCGGGCAGAACGACTGGTAAGTCTTTTTCCGGAACGGGCACGACACCGCAATTGTCACAGTAGATGATAGGGATGGGAGTACCCCAGTATCTCTGCCGCGAAATTCCCCAATCCCTTAACCTGAAGTTGACTTTCCTTCTCCCGAGCTTTTTTTCTTCAAGATAAGCGGCAATAGCATCAAGGGCTTCCACGTTCTTCATCCCATTAAAAGGCGCAGAGCGAACCATTATCCCTTCTCCCGTATAAGCCCTGGTCATGTCTTGTGGGTTTAGTGTCTCTCCCTCTGGTTGAATTACTACTATGATGTCCAGGCCATACTTTCGGGCGAATTCAAAGTCTCGTTGATCGTGAGCGGGCACAGCCATCACAGCTCCTGTTCCGTATTCCATCAAGGCGAAATTAGCGGTAAAAATGGGCATACGCCGCTTTGTAAGAGGGTTTATGCAGTAAGCCCCGACAAAAACGCCCTCTTTTTCATAATCCTCAGAGGTTCTCTTGATTTTATCCTGTCGCTTCATACGCTCAACAAAAGCTTTTACCTCTTCCTCGCGATCAGTTCCAGCCGCAAGCTTCATCACCAGGGGATGTTCGGGTGCCATACACATAAAGGTGGCGCCAAAAACCGTATCGTGGCGTGTTGTGAATACCGGTATGTGGCCGTTACCGTTTTCCAGAGGAAAATAGATCTCTGCCCCAACACTTTTCCCAATCCAATTCTTCTGCATGGTTACCACCTTGTCCGGCCAGCCCGGTAGGCGATTACAGTAATCAAGCAAATCATCGGCATAATCTGTAATGCGGAAAAACCACTGGTCCAGTTCCTTTTGAACCACCTCGCCACCACAACGCCAGCACCGGCCCGCTTCTACCTGCTCGTTGGCCAGAACGGTCTGGCACTGGTTACACCAGTTTACAAAAGCCTTTTTCCTGTACGCCATCCCCTTTTCAAACATCTTGACAAAGAGCAATTGTTCCCAGCGGTAATATTCAGGCTTGCAAGTGGTAACTTCTCGACCCCAGTCATAGCTAAATCCGAGCCGCTTGAGCTGCGAGCGCATGCTGTCAATGTTTTTATACGTCCACTTCGCAGGATGCACGTTATTGGCTATGGCCGCATTTTCTGCCGGCATCCCGAAGGCGTCCCATCCCATCGGATGCAGAACATTGTAACCCTGCATGCGTTTATACCGGGCCACTACATCTCCAATCGCGTAATTGCGCACATGTCCCATATGGATGTTGCCCGAAGGATACGGGAACATTTCAAGGAGGTAATATTTTTTCTTTTGCCGATTCACGTTTACGCTGAACAAGTTGGTATCTTCCCAGATTTTCTGCCACTTTAATTCAACAACCTCAGGAATGTACTCTTTTTCCATGGTCAACCTCTTTGGATATAAGACTTTGGGAAACTTCTGTAAGCGACATTCAACGGCGGAGATACCGTTGCCGCGTTACTTATGGAGACCTTTGCATAATGGCCGTTCAAGGAAATTATGCCTCAGAAAACCTGCAGTTGAGCGCCTCCAATCAGTTCAGTAAGTAATGTGTATGCCACAACATTCCGTAAAGTGCAATAAGTTGGATGCCTCTCGGGTGCAGCCAGGTTAAGACCGAATAATGACCGCACGCGAATCAAAGACCGGCCCGTCTGTACAGACATGAAGATATCTTCCCCTACTGCGCGCGTTCTCAACGGCACATCCAAGGCAGGCTCCAAATCCACATGCCATGACAGTTTCTAAGGAAACCTGGCATCCAATGTTATGGTCAGCGGCTATCTTGCTGATCGTACACAGCATGGGAGTGGGACCGCATGCATAGATTATATCAGGTTTTCCATCAGCGTGTATCGTCTTTTTCACCAATGAGGTGATGATCCCCTTTTCTCCCAGGCTCCCGTCTTCTGTTGTGATACGAATCTGTGCACTTATATCATTCAATTCCTCTCGACAGAGTATATCGGAAGCCGATTTGCCACCAACAAAAACCGATGGCCTGACCTTTTTTTGATGACAAAGAAAGTGTGCAAGATAGTAAAGGGGAGTGATCCCGATGCCCCCGGCAACTAAAAAGGCGCTGCGTATACCGTCCTGGCAGGAAAACCCGTTTCCGAGTGGACCGAGCACATCTAAGGTGTCCCCTCCCTTGAGCTTGGACAGCGCACCGGTTCCTTTTCCCACAACTCTATACAACAGTTCAAAGCCGCAAATCTCATCGTCTTTAACAATCTGGCGCAGAATAGAGAAAGGTCGACGTAACAGGGGAATACGCCCGTCCGGGACCCTTACCATTACAAACTGGCCTGGCAGAGCTATTCGGCCCAGCTCGGGGAATGCCACGCCCATTTTGAAATAGCCGGGAGCTACGTTTACATTGTGCAGGACAGGGACTTTTTTTTGAAATGGTTCCATAATATGAGACGGCTCTTTTTATTTCGCCGCTTCCACTGACTTGACAAAACTGACAACGCTTTCTATGCTCAAATATTGATGCATTTAACAGGCCGTTAACGGTCAACCCCTGGCCCAGGCCTGGCTTCCATGTCCGGTTGCGTTCAAGGTTCTGCCGTAGCGTTCAGCTCGGGCTTGTCAAGAACGCATATCAAGTCGCACCAGGGCAGGAGTGAACCACGGGCCTTTGAACCTGAATAGTTACTCTATTTTTAAATGATGACAGTTGGTATCTGAAATATGAATCCTCTTTTCAGCTTAGGAAAAGTCCTCATTATTACAGGCATTGCCATAACCTGCATCGGGATTTTGGTTGTGCTGACACCAAAGCTGCCTTGGCTTGGGAAACTACCCGGAGATATCGTCATCAAAAAAGAGAATTTCCGTTTTTACTTCCCGCTCGGCACATGCGTTCTTATCAGCCTTCTGCTAACTCTTCTTCTCTACATTTTCAGAAGATGATTGCGGGCTCTCCCGACAACCAATGTAATTATCCAAAATCCTTTCAATGATTCTCGTTGTAGAGGCACCGGGGGTGAGAGGAACGCGAACCACCCGCCCGCCGCTTGCCTCCACTATATCCCTTCCAACAATGGCATCCTGATGCCAGTCAGCACCTTTTACCAAGATATCAGGCATCAGCAAGCGAATCGTCACCAGCGGGTCTGGTTCATCAAAAATCGTGACAAAATCAACGCATGCCAGGGATGCCAGCACCTCGGCGCGCTCATCTTCGGGCACAACCGGCCGCTGCGCTCCTTTGATCCGGCGCATGGAGCGGTCAGAATTGAGGCCAACTACAAGGATATCCCCTTCGGCTCTGGCTGCTTTCAAGTATCGAACATGACCTATATGAAGCAGGTCAAAACATCCATTGGTAAAAACGATCTTTTTGCCCCTTTTCTTCAGGACATCGATCTTGCCTTTCAATTCTTTGCGTTCAACTACCTTTTCACCCATAGGCCTCAGGAACCCTTTCTGCCAGGCACGGTATCCGCTCTCTGGCCTCTTTTACAAGACTCAGATCGATGGAGGCTGAAAGAAGAGCCGGCTTCCTTCCCGCCCTTGCCTGTATCTCCCCCCATGGCGATATAATGCTTGAACGGCCGGCATAAACAACGTCATTGTCCGCACCGCACCTGTTTGCACCAAGTATAAAGAGCTGGTTTTCAATGGCTCGTGCCCTAAGAAGTACCTTCCAGTGTAGCGCACGTTCATCCGGCCACTGGGCAAGCACCGCAACTATTTGTGCCCCCTGCATGGCCAGGGATCGGCATAGCTCCGGAAATCTCAGGTCGTAACATATCATCAGACCTACAGGACCAACACTGGTTTTACAAACCACAGCCCTGTCACCCGGTAAAAAATATCGGTCTTCTCCGGAAGGAGTAAAGAGATGAACTTTCCGATAGGCACCTGCGATAGACCCGTCATTATCCACTACGTAGGCGGTGTTCCAGACTCTTTTCTCCGCCTTTTCAGGTAAGGAACCGATGATAACAAGGTTCAGTTTTTTCGACATCCTGCCCATCTCTTCAAGGACTCTCGGGGTAGTTTCGGAAAGCCTGTAAACGCTGTCCATTGCAAAACCTGTTGACCACATCTCGGGAAGCAAGATAAGCTGAGCGCCGCGCCGTGCAAGGGAGGCGATTCGCCGTTTGACAATCGCCAGGTTCCATTCGGGTTTACCTTTGTGAATGTCAAGCTGGATGATGGCTGCCTTGACAATCGTCTGACGTACAACACCCTCTTTGTATTGCGCGTTCGGGCACATTATCGCAACCGGGACTCTACAACGATCTCTTCAAGTTTTCCTATTTTCTTTGCCACCAAATCAAGCGTCTCTGCCATGGAAGAAAGGTTGCTCATTAATTCTTGCTTCGTCAGTCTTTCGTCTTCGATCAGACTTCTAACATTGAGCAAGCTCACCGTGAAGGCCCTCGAGTGGCTGGTCAGCGCCTCATATAACCTGCTTGATACAGCATCGACCAGCTTAAAGAAATACTGATATTTAAGGTTTTCCGTATAGTCGATAAGGGAGTGTATTATGGACTCTTGTATTTCTTCTTTCATACGACACACGGTATGCTCAATGGACCGAATGGCGCTGTCCGGTCCTGCATCTACAGGCTTTTTTAACAATTTCTTCATAGCCTTTAGTGTGTTGTAAAGGCCTAACCTGAATATAGCCTCCGTCCTGATTCGAGCGGTGTATCGCATGGCGGTAATAAGACGTGGAATCTTTAACCCGGAATCGCTTTTAACTACAGCAATGTCAGGGCACGAAATGCTCTTGAGCTTATCTGTCGGAAGCTTGATCCCAAGCTTTTTCATGCTCCGATGGTGTTCATGAAAGGAATCCTTAATCATCAAACTGTACGACCCCGAGATGCGGTCAAACACGTCTTTAACTTTTTGCTCCTCTTCTCGAATAAAGTTGACTATTTTGGGATTGACCGATTCCGCCATGTACCGAGTGACATCATGCTGCAGTGCTTGAAAAATCTGATAAAGTGTGGGCAAAAGGCCTGAAGTCTCAAGATCCTTTTCGTAGTCTTTCGCTGACACGCCATGGGAGTCGACAAAATCAAGGATTCCACGAATTGCCTCGCCGTATTTAGGGTCAAAAAACCGCTCTATGTCCCTTCGTAGTTCCTGCTTCAACTTGCTGGTTGTCCCGTCCATGGTGTCCTTGATTATCATGGTTACCTGACCGGAGGCCTTGCGTCTTTTATCTATCTCGTCAAATATCTCCCGCCTTTTTTCACTATCCCTTTCCAGAAGCGCCTGGTTGATCTGTATCCAATCTCGCATGCCGGAGACAATGCCAAAAAGCCGGTCAAGATTAGTTTCTATAAGCAAAGCAAACCGGTCTTTGGAGGTTTTTTGCACAATTTCATCCAGAAACCTTTTTGTTTCCTCATCTGAAAAGGCGGTTATATCGTTGTCCTGGCGCCACTGTTCCAGCCTGAGGCGGTCTTTCCTGGCAAGAGCTTCTCCTGTCGTTCCCGTTGATTCAAGGCTTTTGAAAAGATTATACAAAGCAGAAAAAGCAAACAAGCGAGGAGAAGGCAAAATCATATCCAGTTCCTCTTCTGTTCTGATAACAAGCTTCTTGAGATCAGCCAGGTCTTCATGTTCAGTAAGGTCACAGTTCAGGACGAACAGGATGTTTTTCGCCAGCCCCATTTCATTTATGAGGGTAAGGAACTTTATATCCGCCTGCCGCACCCCTGTGCGGCTGCTCAATACATATATGATGAGATGAGTTTCCAGGAGATAATCCTGGATCATGGCGAGATGCAAGGGATTGGGAGAATCACTACCCTGGCAATCGGCAATTTCAAGATTCTCCCCGAAACTCTCGGGGGCATCAAGTGACAGAGCAACATCCTGCAAATAAACAGCAAGAGACTCATCTCCGACAAATTCCTTTTGCTTATAAAAGTCGTCTGCCTCAAAGGTATGAATCGCTGGTTCAGATGAGACGAGGTTCTTGGCACGGTTATATCCTTTCAGGTAATTAGTCAAAAGGACCAAATTGGGATTACGCGCATCATTTGTGATAAGCTGCTTCCTGTCCAGCTTTGAAATCTCTTCTTGTAACTGGAGCCGATCCTTTTTCTGTCTTATGTTGAAATTACCCCCCACAGTACACCGCCCCCACGACCAAACAAGAATATACCACTAGACAATATCTTATAACATCTCG
>QMMV01000070.1 GCA_003647435.1 Deltaproteobacteria bacterium
GGGTTCTCTGGGATTCAAGCTGGCTCAGTGAGAGCAAATCGTTTACAAGACTTGAAAGCCGGTTTGCATGCTTTAAGATAATCCGTGCGAAAGATTTTGCCCTTGAAAGATCCTCAATTTCGCCATGGCACAGGGTTTCTGCGTAACCTTTTATAGATGTCAGAGGTGTTCTGAGTTCATGGGATACATTTGCGACAAAATCTCTGCGTACTTTTTCTATGCGCTTTAAGTCTGTGATATCGTGAAAAACCGCCACCGCTCCCGCAGTCTTATCCTGATGCGTGAGGCGAACGATAGTAATATCGAAGATTCTCTCGGTATCAGCGGTTGTGAGCGGAAGTTCCATCTTGAAGGGCTTGCCGGTGTCCAGGACCTGGGTAACCCCGTCCTGGAAATCGGCATTTCGGATGATTTCCACCGGCGTTTTGCCAGTAGCTGAAACATCCCCATGGAATAAGTCGTGTAGGACACGGTTTATGAGCGCGATTTTTCCGTCTCCATCTATCACCATGACACCGTCTGACATTCCCCGCAGAATAGCCTGAAGGGTCTCTTTTTCCTCGGAAATCTCCGATACTCTCTTCTGTATCTCAGAAGCCATCAGATTAATGGAGCGGCCCAGGGTTTCGAGTTCATCCCTGGTACGAGTGTATACTCTTGCCTGGAGATTTCCTCTCGATATCTCCTGGGCTGTGCGGGTAATCTCCTCCACGGGCTTGGAAAGCCTTGCTGACGCAGCGATATTCAGAATCAGGATCAGCGCCATACATACCAAAAAAGCTGCGAAAAGGCCGTATTCAGTCTGTTTGATAAATTTTTTGACATCGATTAATGGGACTGCAACCCGAATCACCCCAAGAAATTTGTCCTGCGGTGCAATTTTGACTGCTACATACATCATATTGATTTTCAGTGTCGTGCTGTAACGAATTGCGAGGCCATGTGAGGTCCTGAAAGCCTGTATGAATTCCGGACGACTGGAGTGGTCTTCAATGTTCTTGAGCTCTTCCGGGGCTATTTCGCTGTCTCCTAATACAGTGCCCCGATTATTTATAAAAGTAATTCGCTCGCCAAGCGCCCTACCCATTTTTCTGATCAGGGAATTGATCTCGTATGAAGGGGTGCTATTTTTGTAATCTTTTTCAATGATGGTTTTAAGGAGGCAAGCTTCCTTAAAGATGTGGTTTTCTGTTTGCTGAAGGAGGCGACTTTCGAGAACTGAAGAAATATATAGTTCTGCTGCCAGAAAGGGTATGAAAACAATCAATAGATAGGATACAAATAACTTCCTCTTAAACTTCATGGCAGCCCTTCTTTGAGCCTGTTAATTTGCCTCTTCTGGACAGTCATGAAAACTCACGCTGCAGTTCAGACAGCGAATCGTTCCAGCCCGCGTCAAACTTCGTCATTCACTGGTGAAATCATATAGCCGATGCCGCGCACGGTTGCAATGATCTTTCCGTAGTTACCCAGTTTTTGACGGAGGCGCTGGATATGAGTATCAACCGTTCGGTTGTAGCCCTCGAAAGTATATCCCCAGACATTATTCAGGAGTGTTTCTCTTGATCTTACACGCCCTTTGTTCAGCAGCAGCTCGCGAAGGAGTTTGAATTCTGTGCGGGTCAGTTCAATCCTCTTTTTGCCTATTGCCACAGTATGAGCATCGACGTCCAGTATCAATTCTCTATGCTTTAGTACCTTTTGTTCTTCTTTGGCACCTTTTGCCCGTCTCAACACCCCTTTTACTCTAAGGACAATCTCTCTCGTGCTGAACGGTTTTACTACATAATCATCAGCTCCCAGCTCAAAACCAACAATCCTGTCTACTTCCTCGCCTTTGGCGGTCACCATGATGATAGGAATGTCCTTTGTGGCTTTTTTTCGTTTTAGGATCTTGCAGATTTCGGTACCATCCATATCGGGGAGTATCAGATCAAGTAAAACAAGGTCGGGAAGCTGCTTTTTCATCTCTTCGAATGCAGCAATCCCGCTATGAGCAACCATCACACTAAAGCCTGCCGCCTTCATATGATGTGCAATCAGCCCGGCGATATCCACGTCGTCTTCAACAATTAGAATCGTATCTCCTCTCATGAGTTTATAAATATCTTATTAATAACTTACGATATCATCCCCTATTCGCGTTTACAACCTTCTTTTTTCAGGAGAGTCCTATGTTTAATAACTCTGCCTTCTACCAAATAAACAACATCTTCACATATATTCGTAGCCTGGTCAGCAACCCTTTCAAGGTTGAGGGCGATGACGGTGAAATGTACCCCCTGCCGGACAAACGAAGAATCTGCGATCATTTGTTCGAGGATGTCACAGATCAGGTGCAGATAAAGCTCGTCTGCTTCGTTGTCACGCTCGCAGACCATTTCGGCCAGATTTACATCTCCGTTGACAAAGGCATTTATACTATCTCGAAGCATCTCCTGTGAAACCCGGGCCAGTTTGCTGAAACCGGCAGGTTTCATAATCACGGGCTCTTCGATGAGAAAAAGCGTCCTTTCAGCGATGTTTTCGGCTTGATCTCCAACACGTTCCAGCTCCGTAGCGATTCTCATGGCCATGGTGATAAAACGGAGGTCAATTGCCATGGGCTGTTTAAGGGCCAGCAACTCGAGACATTGTTTATCAACCAGGTTTTCCATGAAATTGATCTGTTTATCTTTTTGTATGATGGCGGAACACATAGCCCGGTCTCTTGTCTCAAGGGCTGTCATTGCATTGCGGATGGCTTCCTCAGACATAGAAGCCATCTTGAGAAGGTTAGTCTTTAACTCCCCAATTTGTTTGTGTAGCGATAAGATCATGGTTTCTCCTGGGTCTTAGCAGCCTTGATTTTCGTTTCCGCGAATAAGGTTAACTCACGCTGGCCCGGTAGCTCATAATAAGCCGAAGCACCAGGGCGTGCCTCAGACGCTGATCTCCTCTTAACCAAACCGTCCCGTGATATAATCTTCGGTTTGTTTTTTGCTCGGTCTCGTAAACATCTTTTCGGTCGTGTTTACCTCAATGAGCTTGCCCATGTAAAAAAAAGCGGTTATATCCGAGACCCTCGCTGCCTGCTGCATGTTGTGGGTTACGATGATGATGGTGTAATTCTTTTTCAGCTCCGTTATCAGCTCTTCTATCTTTTGGGTTGCAATGGGGTCAAGGGCCGAGGCCGGTTCATCCATGAGCAGCACCTCAGGCTCTATGGCAAGAGCTCTCGCGATGCATAAACGTTGTTGCTGACCCCCTGAAAGGCTCAGAGCTGATTTGTTGAGTCTATCTTTGACCTCATCCCATATAGCGGCAGCCTTCAAGCTTGCCTCGACCCTGTCCTGAAGTTCGCTCCTGTTCTTTATGCCCTTGAGGCGCAAACCATATGCGACATCATTGAATATGGTTTTAGGAAACGGGTTCGGTTTTTGAAATACCATGCCGACCCGTTTTCTGATCTCAACCACATCTACGCTACTTGCGTAGATGTTTTCGCCATCCAGAAGCACCTTCCCTTCCACACGTGTACCAGGGATGATGTCGTTCATGCGGTTCAGCGTTCTGATGTAGGTGCTCTTGCCGCAGCCCGAAGGCCCTATCAGCGCCGTGACATAATTTTCCCTGAAACCAAGTGTGATGTTATCGATAGCCCTGAAGTCTCCGTAGTAGAAACTCATATTCTCTGTGGCCATCTTGATATTGTTTGACATTGGGTTCATTGTTCCTAATATGTTTGTTTTCTCCTGATCTTAGTGCGTATTATGATCGCTACAAGGTTAATGCCAAGTACCAGTGCGATCAGAACAAGCGCCGTGCCGTATTGAAGGTGTCTGGTCTCCTCAATGTGTGTTCCGGCAGTGGCCAGGACGTAAATGTGATAGGGCAAGGCCATTACCTCATCAAATACGGAAGAAGGAAGCTTCGGTGTATAAAAGGCCGCTGCAGTAAACATGATGGGGGCTGTTTCCCCCGCTGCTCTTCCAATTCCGAGTATGGAACCTGTCAGTATCCCGGGCAGGGCAGCCGGGAGTACCACTTTATAAATAGTTTGCCACTTTGTGCCGCCAAGTGCAAGGGATGCCTCTCTATAGGTTTGTGGTACGGCTTTCAGGGCCTCTTCTGAGGTGCCAATAATGACAGGAAGTATCAGGAATCCAAGTGTGAGTGAACCGGACAATATTGAAGAACCGAACCCTAAAAAGACCACAAAGAGCCCAAGTCCAAACAGGCCAAACACAACCGACGGCACGCCTGCAAGATTATTGATGCCAAGCCTTATGAATCTCACCAATCTTCCTTGTCTGGCGTACTCACTCAGGTAAATGGCAGATGCAACCCCAAGTGGAAAGGCGACGACGATCGCTCCAAGCGTCAAATAAAAAGTTCCCACGATAGCAGGAAATATCCCACCTTTTGTCATGGCTTCCGTGGGAGGCTGCGTGAGAAATGTCCAGGTAATTGCCTTATACCCGTAGAGAAGGATAAAGCCCAGCATAATGGCAAGGGCCAGGCAAATGATGACCGTTGATAGCCTGATGACCCCAAAGGCCAGTCCTTCTATTAACTTTCTCTTTTTTCTGAATTCCATACCATTTCCCCACTCGACCACTCAACTACTCGACTAAGTTCCTATAATGTTGCCGTGCCTACCTGTTTGTATTTGTGGGAGACGCAGTCAGCTATTACATTAAACAGTAAGGTCATCACGAAAAGGACCACGCCGGTGGCAAACAGAGCGTGGTAGTGGTAGCTTCTAAAAGGTGCTTCCGCCATTTCTGCAGCAATTGATGCAGGCATGGGGCGGCACGGGTCAAAGATACTTTCAGGGATAGCTGCAGCTCCCCCTGCCACCATGAGCACAACCATGGTTTCTCCAATGGCCCTGGACATGCCGAGTATGGCGGCGGTGCAGATGCCGGATAAGGATGCCGGGATAACAACTCTGCTGATAGTTTCCCACTTTGTGGCGCCAAGGGCGAGGGATGCCTCCCTGAGCTCCCGGGGCACCGAATGGATGGCATCCTCAGATATGCTGGAAATAGTTGGCACTGACATCAGTGCCAGCATAAGTGAAGCGTTGAGCCCATTCAAACCGGTGGCTATGTCGAAAACATCTTGAAGAAATGGTGCCAGAACCACCATTCCGAAGAAACCGATAACCACCGAAGGAAGCGATGCCAGCAACTCAATGATCGGTTTCAAAATTTCCTGAATCCTTCTGCCGGCGATTTCGGATATGTATACGGCTGACAGGACACCGAGGGGAACGGCTATGACAGAAGCAAGGAGTGTCACAAGGATAGAGGCCGCAATCAAAGGAAGTATGCCAAATTCAGGGGGATCATAGGTTGGATACCAGTATTTTCCAAACAGAAAATCTTTTATCGAAACCTTTCCAAAAATTGGAAGTCCTTCCTTAAACAAGAAAACAACGATAAGGGCCAGGATGATGATAGAGGTCAGAGCGAAAAGGAGAAAGAGATTCTCAATGACCGGCTCCTTAATCTTGCTGAGTCTGGCTCGTTTCATCAATTCGAAGCCCTCTTGGTGTCAAAAAAGGCGGGGTAATGTGTCAGCATTACCCCGTCCACATATCAAGTTTACTCCGTAGTTGTATAAACCACGAAGGAAATCTGCCCTTGTGCCTTTTCAGAAGCGGAATGCCTCCTTTTCACCTCTGGCGTCTGGAGTACACCCTAAGGGAAGGGAAATCCAGGAATTACGGAGCAAAATGGCCTTCCCGCACGGTCTATTAGTACCTCGGGATCAGCCGAGTCCACTTCTTTTCCAACAACGGGGTCCAGTCAATTCACAACGGCCTGTTGCCCAAATCCCTTTTCGCTTGGTCTAAAACGTTTTTTGACAAATCGTAACACTTTAGCTCTTTTAAAAAACAGACATACGCAATAATATTTTCAAAAAGCTAAACTGATACGACAAATCTAAGGCTTGCTACAGGCGATGTCAAAACTCGCCCTCCGGGCTCAAACAGTTGACATCGCTGATCTTTCCCTTCGCCAAGGTTTGTTAGCAAAAAACGTTTTAATGACCGCTCAAAGGAATTTTTGTTTGGGCAACAGCCCGGCAAGAAGTGAAAAATACTTCCTCAGTATCACCTCAGCCCTTTCCGTAAATAGACATATATTTTCAAAAATCTCAACTGATATTGCCCTTTTCCTATTTAACAGGATACAGCGGGACGTATCCTTCCTCCTGGACAATCTTTTGTCCGGTTGGGCTGAGGAGAAAATTGATGAAAGATATGATATCTCCCTTTGGCCATCCATTGGTAAACATAAAAAGTGGCCTTGAAATCGGGTAAGTGCCGTTCAGGGCTGTAGTGACCGAAGCCTCCACATCATTGACTTTGAGAGCCTTGACGCTGTTGCTTAGATAGCCAATACCGATGTAGCCGATCGCGTATTTATTGTTGGCCACGGCCTGTACTACGGCACCATTAGAAGCTTGAAGAAGGGCCTTGGGGGTAACCTTTTCCTTTTTGAGTACCTTTTTGTGCCAGACTTCATAGGTACCGGAACTGGTGTCTCTTGAGATGACGACGATCGGTTTGTTTGGGCCTCCCAACTCTTTCCATCGTCTGATCTTGCCGGTGTAGATATCTTTCAATTGGTCCATAGTTACTTTCTTCAAGGGGTTGGAAGGATGAACCACGGGAACTACACAATCCAGAGCCACTCTGTGGGGGACGGGGAGCACGCCTTTTTTCATGGCAAGTTGAATCTCTTTGTCCTTCATGAATCGTGATGCATCCGCAATATCGGTAGTCCCGTCGATAATAGCCTTTATGCCATTGCCTGATCCGCCACCGGATACTGAAATCTTAAGATCAGGATTTATCTTCATGAACTCCTCGGCTGCCCTTTGTGCGATCGGGAGCACCGTGGTGGATCCTTTAATGACCAGCCTGCCGGCAATAGCCGGGTTTCCAATACAAAAACAGAATACGGTTGATAATACAAGCACCTTTAACCAGAACAATCCTCTCATCTTTTTACCTCCTTAATCGTTGAATAGTGTTCGTGGATAACAAGAGTGTTGCAAACAAATCTCTCTTGCCTTCGACTGACCCCCTAAAAACCTGTCAAATTGTTACAATTAATTGTTACAATCATGTTACAGTTTCATGCTTTTTTTGTGACAATGCAAAAATACTCTGATGGTCCTATAGCATAGCAGGGTCTCAGGGTCTCACCTTGCCCACCGTGCAAGCTACAAGCTCTTGGCGGTATCCCGTGACGGCAAAAAGCTCTGTGCCACACCAGATGATCTCGCCGCTGCAATGCCTCTGCTTAACCGGATGTAATACTCGTAGTGGTTGCCATTTTTTCCAGATCCCCTACCGTAGCAATACCATTTGGGGAAATTGAAATCGGACGTGATGGACCGGGGCATGAGAAGCATCGCCTGCCTGGAAACATAGGGGACGTTGTTGATTATGTTGGATTGTTCTGTTGGGGGTATCAGGTTGTTGTTGGGGGTCATATGCCAGGACGGGCTCGGCTGGATGCACCCGGGGCGCTGCCTGCCTCGCCTGAGCGAAGCGATGGCGGGCAGGTGATTGTCAGAGGTATAGAGAAGCGCAGGATCGATGATGTTAGGCGGCATCGAGACAATAGTGGCAGCATCGGGACTATGTTTTCTCATGGTTCGGCGAGAAGGAAACGGAAGCCAGAAGCACATATGGCAAGCACCCTGAGGCGAGGCATCCCTGAAAACAGAAATGCTGAGCTTGTTGGTGGCGGTTTGGCAATTATCAGGGGTGTATCAAAGTGATAATTCAACATAGTCAACAACGTCCCCAATGTTCACCATGGATTAAAAAAATCGGTACTGGAACCAAATTTATTGATTGGTGCTCATGCGAACCCTGCTTTGTAACAACCGTTAACTGCCCCGTTTTAGGTTTGATTTTGTTAAGCCATCGGAATTCCGCAGCGGACGCCTTTTCTTGATATTTTACCTCGAAGAAATACAACTTGCTACCCTTTTCCGATACGAAATCAATTCTTTTTGCCCGCGCCAATAAAAACAGTTCTGATAATGCCGGAAAATGTGCATCCCCA
>QMMV01000071.1 GCA_003647435.1 Deltaproteobacteria bacterium
CCCTTGAACGGGCATTATGAACTTCTCTGGTCTGTTTGGTTTGTTTGGTTTGTCTGGTTTGTTTGCCGGGCGAAGTTCACCCGGTTAAACAAGGTTCCATTCTGGAAATTTAACGGGGCAGGCGGCCCACACCAGTGGGCAAATCACAAACTGTTTGAGGCCGTCAGGCCCTGTTTTTTGGGACTTATTGAGCAAGCCCGTGGATGGGTCAAAAAGTTCATGCAAAGGAGTGGAAAAGGAGTGATGCAAAGGTCTCGATCTGTGCGCTAAAGAGCTGGGGAGGTTGGAAAAACAGTAAGGGAGGTTAGCCATGGAAAAAGAAGCATTGATCAATCGATTAAACAAGGATCTTGCCGACGAGCATGCAGCTATCATACGGTATCTTGTTCACGGCTGGATGGAAGGGGAAGACACTCCGCTCGGTTCCAGCCTCATTTCGATCTCCAGGGAAGAGATGTGGCATATGCACTGGCTCGGGATGATCATAGGCGAATTAGGTGGAGAGCCTAACCTTATCCCTGCTCCGTATCCATATGATCCGACCAGCCGAACGACGATGCTTAAATCCTACATCGAATACGAGGAAAACTTGATCCCTCATTACAACGAAGAGGCAGCTGAAGTCGATGATCCCCATATCAGACGGGTCCTCGAGAGAGAGGCATGGGAATCTGCCATCCATGCGAGAAAGTTTCAGAGGAAACTCGACAAATTGAGCCGCGAAGAGGCAACGGATCTTCCAGGGCAAGAAAGTGAATTGCCAGAGGAACTGCTGGATAAATTGCAGGCAGAAGTCACAAGTAAATATACGGAGATGCTCCAGCATCTCCGCACTTCCTGGGTCTTCCAACAAAACAAGAGCATCGGCTGGAAGATCATGGATCAGGTGATGGAAAAGATGAAACAGCTTGCCCACTTTGCCGAAGATATCGCTGAAAACGGCGTCGTCCCAAAATTCAAACCCGGCCATATTGACAAAAGTAGCGTCCTCGGGCAGGCCCTGAAAAGGGCATTAGAAGATGTCCGGACAGCTCGTGGACGCCACTTGAAGTTAAGGGAGCACAGCGAGGTCAAGAAGCACTCGGGACTTGTCATCAACCTTGAGTTGACTGTCCGGCAGGAAGAGTATCAGGCTGAAGAACTCAAAGAGTGGACTGGGGACGTTTGAAATTATGGAACGGTACGTGTGTTCAGTTTGTGGCTATGTGTACGCTCGGCAGAAAGAGACCCTGACAACGGTATAGAGCCTGGGACAAAATTTGAAGAGCTTCCTGATGACTGGAGCTGTCCTGTGTGCGGAGCAGCAAAGGATGAGTTTGAAAAAAAAGAATAGAAACCTGCGACTCAGGCCAAGGAGGCCATTTGATGGAAGAGATGGTATTCGAATGCGGTAAGTCGGCGGGAGCGAAAACGATTGAAGAGAAGCAGGAGATAAAGGAGGCAATCATGGCAACAGTGAAGGTTGGAGCAAAGGCCCCGGATTTTCAAGCCCCGGCATTTTACAAAGGGAACTTTCAACAAGTAAAGCTTTCAGATTTTCTGGGTAAATGGGTGGTCCTGTGTTTTTATCCCGGAGATTTTACGTTTGTCTGACCAACAGAGTTGACGGCAGTTGCCGCCAAATATGAAGATCTCAAAAAGTTGGACGTAGAGGTGCTCTCAGTCAGTGTAGACAGTCAGTTTGTTCATAAGGTCTGGCAGACAGAGGAGCTTTCTAAGATGGTAGAAGGAGGCGTTCCCTTTCCTATGGTATCGGATGGTGCGGGCAAGATTGGCTCAGTGTACGGCGTGTATGATGAGGCAGCCGGCGTGAACGTGCGCGGCCGGTTTATTATTGACCCGGACGGCGTGATTCAGGCCATTGAGATATTGACACCTCCGGTGGGCCGCAATGTGAGCGAATTGTTCCGGCAAATCCAGGCCTTCCGCCTGGTCCGAAAGACCAATGGTGCAGAGGTAGCCCCTTCGGGCTGGCAGCCCGGCAAGCCCACGCTCAAACCGGGCCCTGAGCTTGTGGGAAAGGTTTGGGAAGTGTGGAAACCTGATCTCGCCTTCTAAACGTCACAAGGGATGTGGGATGAATACCGTGAAGCGAACAGGGCATGACCTCAAACGCGAGATCTTAGCCCTACTCCAATCAGAAGATTTTGAACGAAGGCTCGGCGAGCTGTGCCAACTGCCGGCTCGCCGGGTAATCAACCCTCTTTTTTCCTTTCTTCTGAGCCCTGACGAGCAAATAAGATGGCGGGCAATCACTGCCATGGGCGCGGTCGTGGCGAAACTTGCAGATAAGGATATGGAATCTGCCCGTGTGGTCATGCGCCGCCTTATGTGGAGTTTAAACGATGAGTCCGGCGGCATCGGCTGGGGCGCTCCTGAGGCCATGGGTGAGATTATCGCCTCACACGATGGCCTTGCAAGAGAGTACGCAAAGGTACTTATTTCCTATGTTTGTGAGAATGGGAATTTCCTTGAATATGAACCACTGCAGCGGGGGGCCGTATGGGCAATTGGGAGGGTGGCACGGGTGAGGCCTGATCTGGTTCGGAATGCCATCCCCGACCTTGTTGTCCATCTTGGGTCTCCGGATGCCACACTCCGTGGCCTCGCTGCCTATGCGATCGGTCTTCTCGGTGCTGAAAATGTCCGGCCGAGACTTGAAGCGCTTTTAGGAGATAAGGCGCAAATACGTCTGTATATGAAGGGTAACTTGATCATCCGTCGCGTCAGTGAGCTGGCTAAAGAGGCCTTGGGCGGTATGAGCCTGTCGGAAAACCCATGAAAATTGTCATTTCTCCCTCCGGTTGAAATGACACGAAAACGCATTCTCCGGCAGCCTTCTGTAATCTTTCTCAGATTTGTAAAATTATCTCACTTTCACTTGACTTAAGTCAAGGCAGGATACAGCATTCATACCAGTAAATTTCAAAAAGGAACCAAATTATGACAGACAAATTCAAAAATAGAGAGGCATAATAATCTTCCATTCCGATGGGAGCAGAGCTTCCCCTAAAACCACTTGCGCTCATGAATTTCAAGCAAATAGACAATGAACTTGCTAAGCAGAAATTGGCCCATCGCCGCTGTTTGGGGCATGCATGTTGATAAAAGAGCTTGAGCAAAAAGGGTTACGCAGGGAAGAAATCGTGAAAAACCTGGTCGAGAAATTCGGGGAAAAAATCCAGACGTTGGCGTAATTCCAAATGGGCAAAAATGATGTTCTGGCAACAAACAAAGTAGGGGTGGAGCTGATAATTTGGAGCATTAATGTTACTGTTTAGAGGAAAGGAGGTAGAGTATGCCCGATAATCCGGAAGGTGCAATTCTACAACGCGACAAACTGTCATACGCAATAGTACCAAGAACCCCGGTGGGTCTGGTATCTGCTGATATTTTGGAAAATATGGGCAGGGTGGCGCGTAAGTATAACATCCCTATCATCAAAGTCACATCAGGGCAGCGTATGGCTCTGGTAGGGATCAAGAAAGATGAGGTAGATAAGATCTGGGAGGACCTTGGAATGGATGTGGGAAGGGCTATAGAACTTTGTCTCCATTATGTCCAGGCATGTCCGGGGACGGCGGTATGTAAATTCGGAGTTCGGGACTCCCTGGGGGTCGGGACGGAGTTAGAGAAACTTTTTGTAGGAATGGAGCTTCCTGCCAAAGTGAAAATAGGCGTTTCAGGCTGCCCCTTGTGCTGCGGAGAAAGCTTTGTCCGTGATATTGGCGTGATCGGTAAGAAGAAAGGCTGGACGTTGATATTCGGAGGAAACTCCGCAGGGCGTCCCCGTATAGGCGATATTGTGGCCGAAGGCCTATCAAAAGAGGAAGTCCTTGATCTGGCAAAACGCTGTTTAGAGTATTACGCTGCGAACGGCAAGAAGAGAGAAAGAACAGCGCGATTCATTGAGCGTATCGGTATTGAGGCATTGAAACAATCGGTTTTGTAATATCCCAGATCAGGCAAAGTCTTCGAGGTCTCTGTCGACCACAAATGAACCCACACGCCCGGTTGCAGTTCTGCCCAATTCTGGCTACATCCATTCTCGCCCTTCTTCCTTGATGGCGGTAGTATGTTGTTTCAGCGGCAAGCACCTCGATCTTGGGATTTCATCGGCATTGACTAAATCGCTCAAAGAGGGTAAAAACTTACCATCGTTTCAGAGGCTTGGGATGTTATTAAGTTAATTGATGCAGAAATATTGGAGTCCAGGTTTCCACGCAGAGTGAAACGGAGGCAAAGACCATGCCCATGACAAAGATTGTTTGCACTATCGGCCCAGCCAGTGAATCAGCAGACATTATCAGAGCGATGATTGAAAGCGGTATGAATGTGGCAAGGTTGAATTTCTCTCATGGAAGTCATGCCGGGCATAAGGAGAAAATCCTTGTCATACGAAGCGTTTCCGATGAGCTGGACAGGCCAGTTGCCATATTACAGGACCTTGCCGGCCCAAAGATAAGGGTTGGAAATATTCCGGAACCCGGGATCCGGCTTGAGCCGGGCGAGACCTTTGCTCTGACAAACCAACAAATAGAAGGCACTCGAAATCGAATATCGGTAACGTATCCGAACCTGCCTGAGGAAGTAGAAGAAGGAGATCGGATCCTTCTTTCCGATGGTTCAATTGAAGTGACTGTCAGGGAAAAAACCGACTCCGAAATCTACTGTAAGGTCATCACGGGCGGTGTGCTTACCTCACATAAAGGGCTTAATCTGCCGACACGAACCCTCCAGGTTCCATCCCTGACCGAGAAAGACAGGGAAGACCTCATTTTTGGTCTTGAAAACGATGTCGATTACGTGGCGCTGTCCTTTGTCAGGCGTGCGGAAGACATTCTGCAGGTGAGAGAAATGATTCGGCAGAAAAAACGGGATGTCCCTGTCATTGCCAAGATAGAAAAACACGAGGCGATTGACTGCATCGATGAAATTATGGAAGCCGCCGACGGCATCATGGTAGCGCGGGGTGATCTGGGGGTTGAGATTCCACTGGAAGAGGTTCCTCTTATTCAGAAGATGTTGATCCAGAAGGCAAGTGCCCTTGGAAAGCCGGTTATAACAGCCACCCAGATGCTTCGATCCATGGTAGATTCCCCACGTCCCACAAGGGCAGAGGTCACTGATGTGGCAAACGCCGTGCTGGACGGCACGGATGCTGTTATGCTCTCTGAGGAAACAGCTACAGGAAGCTATCCCGTAGAGGCGATCCGCTTCATGGTTCGCATAGCAAAAACCGCCGAAGGACACTTTGCCCATGAAAAGTATCTGGAACTCTCCCCCCAAAAAAACATCCCAGAATCAGTGGCCCACGCCGCCTGTGTGCTGGCTGATCACCTGAAGGCATCGGCTATCATCACGCCCACTCAATCGGGGCAAACAGCCAAGTACATTTCTCGTTTCCGTCCTGCACAGCCTATCATCGCAATCTCCGCAAGCCAGGATGTCGTCCGGCAACTCACACTTTTCCGGGGGTGCCTGCCGCGGCTTATGGTTGATACGGGAGCCAGCGATGATGTGATAATTGACAGGGCAACTGAGAGGGCACTCGGAACGGGGCGGGTATCAAGAGGAGACCTTGTAGTGATCACTGCCGGGTATCCGATTGGAGGGAAAGGGCGCACAAACATGGTTCGGGTGAAAAGGCTTTGATGAACAGAGACATTTGAAAACCGGCCAATTTTCTTTTAGTTCAAGGGAGGCGAAAATGTTAACTGCAGGAATACTTTGAGTATTTTGAGAATTAAAATCTGAGCCTGACGCAGAAACGGGGAAAGAGGTCGTTTTTTGAAGTTCTCGGAAGAGAGGGGAAAATTCTATCCCTCTTTCATATCGCTACCTGTAGAAAATAGTAGCTCCCCGCAACGATTGCAAGCAACTCTCCTGCGCCTGCAGACAGGTGGAAAGCTCTTTCCTCAGCATTTTTCATGAGAACAGAACAAATCATGACAAAGACAACAATTAATATCGCAACCGCAGACCACCCCATTTCCAGGTGAAACCACAACAATACCCACTTAACACTGCAAAGAGCAACAAAACCCATGGCAATACCCTGAATAAAAGGAACCACGTATCTGGATGTCCAGCTACCATGCTCGGAAGGTGTTACCAGGAGACCGAGGAGTGTTCCGCTAATCGCCCCGGCGACCAGCTTGCCATTAAACAGAGCAACCACGATTGTTAATAAATAAATCAAGATTGTTTTCATTTGTGAGCCGATCAGCAGAAGTTATTTTGGCTTTATTCCTTATACAGGATCACTTACAATAGTCGGCAACATTATGCAAGTCTTCAATAGGAAAATGACGGCCCTTCCACTCCTTATCCCTGTTTTTTGAAAGGGCTAAGCTGATACCATTTGCTCTATTTCGACGATTTCAGTGATAAGGTGATTTATCAGGTTAAGATCCACCAATATCAAGCCACGATGCCTGCATAAAATCCAGCTTCAAAGTTATCAATCAGCTTTGAAGCTTCGATAACTGGAAGTGCAGCGAAGACACTTGGTTCTTATGATATTGTCAGCGGGAATAGTAGTGGTTAGAAAAGAAGGGAACGAATGGAAATATCTCTTCCTCAGGACTTATAGAAACTGGGATTTCCCCAAAGGGGTGGTTGAATCTACAGAAACTCCCATAGAAGCTGCAAAAAGGGAAGTTCAAGAGGAGGCTGGTATCACAGAGCTTAATTTTCGATGGGGTGATGTCTTCGAAGAAACATTACCGTACAGTGGAACAGGCGGCGAGAAAATTGCCAGGTATTATATCGCTGAGACCTCTCAATCTATTGTAACCTTTTCTATTAACCCTGAGCTTGGAAGGCCTGAACACCATGAATATCGTTGGTTATCTTATGATGAAATCAAAGAGTTGGCACCAAAGAGACTCTTCAGTATTATTGAATGGGCAAACAGCCTTCTCAAGCAAAATCGACCAACCGCTTAGCATGACTTATTCGTATTCCTCGGGAACAGCACAAGTTAGGATTCAAGGTTTGCTTGCCGATTTCTTCCTATGAAAACCTCCGCAGCCTCCTCTCTCAATGCTTTTTTAATCAATTTTTAAGACCTTCGCCCACCGAATCTTTCTCTCTTTAAGCTCGAGCAACGCCTTATTTGCCTCCTCTTACGCGAATCCTTGGACTTCAGGTTTAATAGGAATTTTGGCGGCCAGCTCCAAAAATTCGCCGATATCTTGCCTCGCTACATTTGCTACACTCTTTATCTCCTTTTCAAGCCAGACATGGGCAGGATAATCTAATGACCCGGAATAATCGCAAATCGCGGCGGGGGCGTCCTTCCCTCGATTTCATCCAGTTCGGTACGACAAACCCCGCAGGCTGAAACTCTCAGCAAAACTCCATTTTCCGCCGGAACAGGATCGAGGATATCAACCAGGTCAAGGGGGTCCCTATTTTCCTTGAGACTGGAGATCTTGTTCAATACCATTGCTTTCATTTCGGTCTAACCTCCTTTTTGCCAGTCTTTCATCAGCAATGATTGTCAATGCATCTGGACCTAAGCGCACGCATCTCTGACCATTATGCTCTCCCTCGATAAGTTAAAAGTTCAGACCTATATTTATAATCTCTTGCAACATCCACTATAGTGAATTACGGTCCCGAAGTCTGCACCCACAAGTATTCCTACCCGAAGTATCCAGAAAAGGTATTTCAGAACCGTTAGTTCAATAAAATGTTTTTTGCAGACTGGAGCAAACACTGGCACCATTCTGTATGTGAATTTCAAACCCATGAGCCAAGTTCCTATGCCTGGGTCATACAATCGGCTGATCTTAAATTCATTTGAGACGTTGTCGCCACCCACAACACACTCTTTGGGAAGGCTCAGAATTTCGCCAAAATGCCTGGTAAATCCTGCCGGAATCTTTGCAAGCAAACCTATCATTCCTTTATATGGGCCAACGCGCTGCGGATCAGGAGCAAGACCGGAGGCAAACTGGCTTGCCGACGGGATTGTCTGCTGAATCCGCTGGTTGTGAGGCGCGGAGCGCCGAACAGCCGGTAGA
>QMMV01000072.1 GCA_003647435.1 Deltaproteobacteria bacterium
GCCCTTGCCCCCGGTTGCTCTAATGAAAATATTGCTGCCATGTACCAGGAAGTTGTCCGTGTTGATGATCAGGTACTGACTTTGGCAGAATTCAATGAATTCTTTGAGCTGGTAAGAATGAACTATACGGAAGGGCAAACCGGCAAGTCCCTGGCCATACACGAAGCCCGGCTTCGATTCCTGTTGCAGCTCATTGAAGAGATGATCATTCTAAGACGGGCCGAGGAGCTTCACCTATCGATCTCCGATGAAGAACTGGAAAGGGCTATCCGCTCCATTCAGAAAGGCTATAGCGAGGAAAGCTTTCATGCTATGCTGATAAGGCAAGCTGTTTCCTTTGAAACATGGAAAACAAGGCTTGAAAGGCAGCTTCTCGCAAAGAAGGTTATCCGTAAAGAACTCCTGGGGAAAATCTCAGTTACGCCGGAAGAAATAAAGGACTATTACGAAAAACACCATAATGAACTGGGCCAAGGGAAACAGATACACATCCGTCAAATCTTGCTGCGGAGTGAGAAGACAGCAAATGAAGTGCTGGAGCGGATCAAGAAAGGTGAACGTTTTGCCGCTCTTGCCCGTCTTTATTCGATAGGGCCAGAGTCTGAACGAGGTGGGGATATGGGTTATCTGGATCCCGGCCAGCTCCCCAAAAGCCTTGAAAAAGCTATCTCTAAATTAAAACCGGGCACGCTGAGTCCCGTCGTAAAGACGCCTTACGGCTTCCATATCTTTGAGGTAATCGAGAGAAAAGAGCCCACCGGGCCGGTGATTGATGACTGGGTGGAAAAGATAAGAGAACACATAAGAAAAGATAAACTGGAAGCCGCCTATGGGCCCTGGTTGGCAGGGCTTAGAGCGCGATATAATATTAAGGTAAACAGAGAACTTATATAATCCCGAATTTCGCAACGGTTCATGGAAAAGGTGCCCAGTCACGTCGTTGCACCTCCGGCCTGTAAGCTTTCCGGTCTGGAAGTGGCCTCGCAGAGGGCGAGAGCAAAGCAATCCCGCCGTGACGGGATTGCCTCATCGCTTCGTTCTTCCGAGTGACACTTTGAGACCCTTGCGAAATTCGGGTTGAACCCCCGGCCCAGACCCGGTTTCCACGTTCCATTAAGAATGATTGTGAAATCGCGCCGGGGCGGGCTGACAACCCGAGTAGCTGCTAATAGGAAAAAGAGTGGGTAAGAAGAAGGCCTTTTTGGCTATAATCATTTCGCTCTGGTTCGCATCAGGGACTGGAAGAGCATCCGCAGAGGTGGTAGACCGCATTGTAGCAATTGTCAATAATGATACTATTACTCTGTCTGAGCTAAACGAGGAACTTGAGCCTTATGCGGAACAGATCCGGGAGTCTCATTACACGCCTGAACAAAAGCGTAAGGCACTTTTTAAGTTACGCCAGGAGATCCTGGACAGGATGATCGATCAAAAGTTAACCGATCAAGAAAGCAAGAAATTGGGTATCTCAATTCGAGAAAGCGAAGTAGATAAAACAATAGAAGAAATCAAGCACCAGTATTTTTATACAGATGAAGAACTAAGAGGGGTCCTTGCGGAGGAAGGGCTCACGTTGGAAGAATATCGTGCACGCATCAAGGAACAGCTCTTGCAGATAAAGCTCGTTAATATCGAAGTCAAATCGAAGATTGCCATTACCGCAAAGGAGATCCAAGATTATTATCAGCAACACAAAAACGAGTATCAATCAAGGAAAAAATATCACCTTCGGACTATCTTGATCGGAGTACCATCTTCTGCTACACCCGATCAGAAGCTCAGCGCCTTGAACAGAATCGAGGCCGTTGTAGCTGAATTTAAAAAAGGAGCAAGTTTTGAGAATCTCGCCAGGCGCTATTCTGAAGACATCACGGCTGCCGATGGAGGGGATCTGGGCCTGTTTTCACTCCGGGAGCTGTCTCCTCAATTTCAGCAGGCCGTCCGCAAGATGAAAGAGGGGGAAATCAGCCCGGTACTTGAGACCCCTCATGGATATCAGGTGCTGATGCTTCAAAAAGTAATTGAGTTGCCGGGGAAAACACTAAAAGAGGCCAGAATAGAAATTCAAGAGAAACTATTTCGCAACATGGTTGAAAAAAAATACAAGGCCTGGCTGAAGAGTCTCAGGGAACGGTCGTATATAAAAATCATTCAGTAATCAATCTATTGAGCCGGCTTTGAAGCGGGAAAACCGTCGAACAAGACAATGTCAGTTGATCGAACGAAAATCCTTTTAGACACAACCAAAAGACTTCTCAGGCGGGGTGCCACAAGTCATTTGAAGAAAATTGTGAACAAGACCCACGCCGCCGATCTGGCTGTTGTCTTCCGATTCCTCACGCTCCGAGAGCAAGAGGCCATTTTTGACCTCATGGATAACCTTGAGCAGAAGGCGATGCTCTTCAGCGAATTGGACGAGGAAATACTCGTTAAACTCATCGAAGGGATGCCGGCCGAAAAAGTTACAGAGATCCTGGAGCAGATGCCGACCGACGATGTGGCCGACCTGATTGGGAAACTTTCTGATGAGCGGGCCAAGACGCTTCTTGACCTCATGACAAAAGAAGGCTCCAAAGAGGTAGAAGGATTGCTGAGTTACGATGCAGAAACGGCCGGTGGTATCATGGTACCCGACTTTATTGCCCTGAAGGAAGATGCCACGGCAAGAGAGGCCATCGAGGCTTTACAAAAAGAATACGTCGATGTAGAAATGCCTTTCTATTTATATGTAGTAGATGATCACGGCAATCTTGTGGGTGTCATCTCGCTGCGCCAATTAGTTGTTGTACCCCCCGAAACCAGGCTCAAATCGATTATGGCTACAGATGTGGTAAGTGTGCACACCGACACGGACCAGGAGGAGGTGGCCAGAATCGTAGCCCGCTACAATATCCTTGCAGTGCCTGTTGTAGATGAGAACAACAAACTGGTCGGAATCGTCACCGTGGATGACGTCATCGACATTATTCGCGAGGAGGCCACAGAAGATATCCTGAAAATGGCGGGTATAGGCGGAGGGGCTGAATACGTTGAAGCACAGTCTTTCTTTAAGGGTATCAGAAAACGTTTGCCATGGCTTTTTGCGAGCTGGACCGGGGGAATTCTTGCCTGCTATGTTGTCGGCCATTTTCAGCAGAGCCTGAGCAAGGTTGTTTACTTAGCTGCCTTTATGCCGATCATTATGGGCATGGGAGGAAACGTCGGGACGCAGACTTCTACCAGCGTGGTCCGAGGACTGGCCACTGGCCAAATCAATATCAAGCAAATATGGCATGTCATTCTCAGGGAACTCGGTATTGGATTCTCGCTCGGTTTTTTCTATGGTTTACTCCTTTCATTGTTTGCACAGTTTCGATATGGATATGAACATTGGCAGCTCGGCTTGGTCGTTGGATTTGCCATGATCTGTTCCATGACGGTGGCTGCTACCGTGGCTTCCTGCCTACCTTTGGTCTTCCACCGTTTTCATATTGACCCGGCTGTTGCTACCGGACCTTTCGTCACAACCTCTACGGACATCCTGAGCGTGTTTTTCTACTTCAAGATCGCAACTGTGTTGCTTCATATATAGCACCCGGAGAATAAGCCGTGTTCAGGCAACAATCGGAATATCGAAACTCGGAACTCGGAAATAGCTTAGCTCGTTTGAAAAACAGACCCAGTGAGCATGCGGTGATGTTTTCAAAAACCTGGATTGTTACCGGATTTTGAATCTCTGATCTCTGACCGAAGATTAGGCCCTTCGGTCAAGCACTATGAACTTACTTCGCTTCGCTCACAATCGGAATACTGGAATACTGGAACAATGGACACGTAGTGAAGCTTGCGCTCATAATGATCACCAAAAGATTTTTATTTTTCCACCATTCCAATATTCGTAACACTTTAGCTCTTTTAGAAAACAGACATACGCAATAATATTTTCAAAAATCTTAACTGATACCAATATTCCATCATTTCCTGATCGAGGCTGCAACAGCGCCAATAAATAGCTATAATCTCAATGGGCTATAGAAATTCCTATACATGTAAATAGTCCTTATGCCGTATCTGACTTCTCCTGCCATCATGCTTCGTGCAATCGACCACGGCGATTATGACAAGGTCATCACTTTTTTTACCCTCCGGCAAGGCAAGATTTCGGTTATAGCCAAGGGGGCGAAGAAGAGCATCAAGCGTTTCGCCGGGATTCTGGAACTCTTTTCCATCCTTGATCTCGTATGGAGGTATGGGCAAACTCGGGGGATGCCAATCCTGAAAGAAGCTTCATTGATTCATCCCTTCGAACAAATACGAAAGAACATTACAACTACAGCATATGCCAGTTACTGGTGTGAGCTGGTCTATATATGGATGGAGCAAGGTCAGCGCCAGCCTTCTCTGTACAGGTTGCTTGAGTATGTACTTGCCCAGCTCGATGCCGGGGACATGCCAGAACAGGTGCTTCACATCACTTTTCAGCTTCGTTTCATGGCCATAAGTGGTTTCAGGCCGGGTCTTGATTATTGCAGTATATGTCGAAAGCCTGTTGATCGGTTCGGGCGCTCTTTTGCTTCCTTCGACCTGAGGCGAGGAGGCATATTGTGTGAAAAGTGCACCCCAAAAAAAGAACAGCTTCCGAGTCTTTCCATCGGAACGATCAAGCTTCTCCGCTGGGCCCTGAATGTGCCACTGAAAAAGCTTAACAGAATCAGGTTCTCCGTTCGGACAATTGAAGAAAGCCTCGCTGTAGTTGAGCCATTTGTGGCTTACCACCTCGGCAAGGAGACAAAGAGTCTGAAATTCTTAAAACAGCTTGATTCCAGGCTTCAGCACTGATGGCTTTACAAACGGAGCAGTTCAGTGTAAGCAGCAAGAAAAAGTGCTTCAAGTGAGCTAATATGACTTTTCAGAAACTTATCCAGAAGCTGATGAATTTTTGGGCGCGGCGCGGCTGCATCCTGCAGCAGCCGTATGATATGGAAGTGGGAGCAGGCACCTTCCATCCGGACACCCTCTTGAGGGTACTCGGGCCTGAACCCTGGCGGGTGGCATACGTTCAGCCTTCCCGCCGCCCTACTGACGGCCGCTACGGGGAAAACCCAAACAGGCTTCAGCACTACTACCAGTACCAGGTCGTTCTGAAGCCTTCGCCTCTTGAAATCCAGGACATCTATTTGCGAAGCCTGAAAGCCCTGGGCATTGACCCATTGGCCCACGATATTCGTTTTGTCGAAGATGATTGGGAATCACCGACCCTCGGGGCATCAGGCCTGGGCTGGGAAGTCTGGCTGGACGGGATGGAAATCACCCAGTTTACCTATTTTCAACAGGCAGCAAGCATTGAGCTTCACCCGGTCTCGGTTGAAATTACCTATGGGTTGGAAAGGATTGCCATGTATTTGCAGGGGGTAGACAATGTATACAAGCTGAAATGGAACGACTCTATCACTTACGGAGATTTGCATCATCAGGAAGAGCTGGAAGGTTCTGCATACAACTTCGAGGAAGCAGATGTAAAGATGCTGCTGGAGCTCTTTGACATGTATGAAGCTGAATCTCAAAAAGTTATCAGGGCTTCCCTGGTTCTTCCGGCCTACGAATACTGCCTGAAATGCTCTCACACCTTCAACCTACTTGACGCCCGCGGCGCCATCAGCGTAACGGAAAGAACAGGATATATTGCCCGTATAAGGAATCTGGCCCGCGCCTGCGGCGAGGCGTACCTCGAACAAAGAAAAGCAATGGGATTCCCTTTGCAGGATAAATAAGATGCCCAAGACACTGCTTATAGAAGTCCTCACAGAAGAAATACCCGCAGGGTATATCGCGCCGGCCCTCGAGGCTATGGCATCACAACTGAGGCAAAAACTATCACAAGCCCGTATCAAAGTCGACGGAGCTGCAAAAACTTTCGGAACTCCAAGACGCCTGGCCCTCATGCTACAGGATGTGGCTGAACGACAGACGTCCATTGTAAGAGAAACGGTAGGCCCACCTAAAACAGCAGCCTTTGACGCTGAAGGGCGACCTACTAAGGCGGCCGAAGGCTTTGCTAAAAGCCAGGGCGTTTCGCTAAAGCGCCTGGCAATCAAGACGACCGCCAGAGGAGATTATGTGTGTGTAAGAAAAGTCGAGCATGGACAGGGAACCAGAAAATTGCTTCAAACCATCATCCCTGAGGTAATTGCCGCCATTCCCTTTCCCAAATCGATGCGTTGGTCGAATCTCCGTCTAACATTTGCCAGGCCCGTTCACTCAATCCTTGCACTTTTCGGGAATCAGATCATTTCCTTCAAGCTCGAAAATATAAGGAGCGGAAGGCGCACTGCAGGCCATCGTTTTGTACACCCGAGATCGATTGCCATCGGGGATCCTTCTGAATATGTGGACACCCTGCGATCGGCCTTTGTTGTAGTAGACGTTGAAGAACGCAAAGAAATGATCCGCGAGCAAATCGCTCGGGCCGCCGGCAATCTGGGTGGTGAGGTAATCCCCGATGAGGAGCTTCTCGACACCGTTACCAACCTGGTAGAATACCCGGTCGTCTCCTCGGGAACCTTTGACAAGGACTTTCTCCAACTACCTCAGGAAGTTCTGATCACAGCCATGCGCGAGCACCAGAAGTATTTCGCAGTAGCGAGTCCCGACCATAAACTGCTGCCATGTTTTATTGCGGTGAACAATACACCTGCCAAGGATATGGCCATGATTATGACGGGACACGAACGTGTGCTTCGTGCCAGGCTTGAGGATGCCAGGTTTTTTTTCGAAACCGACGCAAAGGCCACCCCGAATGAAATGGTCCAGCGGCTAAAAGGTGTGTTGTTTCAAGCCAAACTTGGTACTGTCTTTGAGAAGGTATCCCGCGTGCAGAAACTGGCCGAGTACCTTGCAGAGTTAATAGATCCCGGGATCAAGCCGACGGTATCGCGGGCAGCAATCTTGTGTAAGGCGGACCTGACTACACAGATGGTTGATGAGTTTCCAAAACTGCAGGGGGTGATGGGGCGCATTTATGCAGCCCGTTCAGGGGAGCCTGAGCCTGTAGCGAGAGCTATTGAAGAACATTATCTTCCCGCATATGCCGGAGGACCGCTACCAAAAACCATCTCCGGCGCTTTAGTCAGTATTGCTGACAAACTTGATACAATCTGCGGCTGCTTTGGGGTGGGTCTCATCCCAACCGGAGCGTCTGACCCATATGCCCTGAGACGTCAGGCAATGGGAATTATCCACATCATGCTGGCGCGGAATCTTTCCATTCCCCTTAAAGGACTGATCAACGAAAGTCTCCGCCTTTTGCACAATCAACTTCCCGAAAACCCAGAAGAAACGTCACAGAATATCCTCACCTTCTTTCAGCATCGCATGGAACACCTCCTCGCAGAAGATGGTTTTTCAAAGGACGTGATTGCCGCCGTCCTGAGCGCTTCTATTGATAACGTTCCGGCGGTCTGGAAGCGGACAGAAGCCCTGCAAGCATTGAAGGTAAAACCGGACTTTGAGCCCCTGGCAATTTCCTTCAAGCGTGTGGTCAACATCATAAAAAAGGCAAGACAATTAGGTGAGATTCCATCGGATATGCCACCGGCACAGTCAAAAGCGAACCCTGCTGTTTTTCAGGAACCGTGCGAGCATGATCTTTACAATGCCTTTCAAAAAGTAAAACAGGAAATATCCGAAGACCTGAGCCGCGAGGCCTTCGACCGCGCCTTGCTCGCCGTTGCAACGCTGAAAAAGCGAATAGACGCCTTTTTTGATAGTGCCATGGTACTGGCAGAAGACAAGCGGCTCAGGCAAAACCGCCTGGCACTTCTTCAAGAGATTGCCGAACTTTTTACTGTTTTTGCAGATTTTTCCAGGATTTCTACATAAGCAGGGAAGAGGAAGTTGTCCACGGTGGGCATTCCCCCCCCTGGCAGCGGTTGTGAGCGGGTACTGGGCGAAACTGGATACTGGGTGCTGGGTGCTGGATACTGTGTGCATGATGCTCGATACCTGATAGCTGCTCCCTGATATCTGATACTGGACAAATGACAAAA
>QMMV01000073.1 GCA_003647435.1 Deltaproteobacteria bacterium
AAAAACAGACATACGGAGCGGACAGGCCATCCGATTGGAGACTGGCTCACTGTCTGAGTTTGAGACGGTCTCCAATCGGATGGCCTGTCCGCAATAATATTTTCAAAAAGCTAAACTGATACAGCTCTTTTAAAAAACAGACACAGATGTTTTCAAAAACCTAAATTTTTGCCTGTTGTCGATTAAAGGCACCAACAATTCAGGCCAAGCCCAGATCCCACGGCGCACGCACGCCGATCACTTCACCCTGAGCGCATTCCCTACCTTTCGCATAGACCGAACAGGTAACGATGACTTTCTTCTTATAGAGTTCTTTGACGCGAGCGCGCAGCACAAGCTCGGTGTCAATCGGCGTAGGATGCAGGTACTTGACCTTCAGCGTGCCGGTAACCAAGGTGATCCGGGGCTCCGTGCCAGGCTGGCGTCCTTCAGCCTCATAAGAGGCGGCAATAGCTGTGCCGATGCTATGGCAATCGATGAGGCTCGCTATCAAACCGCCGTAGACAAAACCAGGAAAGGCCGTGTGGTATGGTCTCGGCTTGAAGTGACAGATGCCCTCCTCGCCGTCCCAGTAGGTCCTGATGTGTAGACCGTGCGGGTTGTGAGGACCACAACCGTAACAAATGGCACCTTCGTCGGGGTAGGAATCCTGAATCGCTTTTTCAGTCATGGATTTCTTCCAATATTTTACCTGGTGGCATTCAACCTGTTCTAATGTTACCAACAGCGAAGGGCTTATCGGACCCGCTGGTAAGTTCCGACTAATTCTGCTTTCGCGAGAATGTGTCCCTCCATTGCCTTTTCAAGCTTTCCTTTGGTAGGCTTGCCCAGATCTGGAAGAACAACATCCAGGGCATAGAGCTTGTGAAAGTAACGATGGCGGCCGATCGGGGGGCAGGGTCCGCCGTATCCAGTCCGCTTCCAGTCATTGAGCCCTTCTTTGGTTCCCTCGGGAAGATCCTTCGATCTCACACCTTCCGGCAGCCTGAGGACGCTGGGAGAGATGTTATAAAGTACCCAGTGGACCCACGTCATTTTAGGTGCGGCAGGGTCAGGAGCATCGGGATCGTCTACAATCAGAACAAGACTCTTTGTTCCTTCGGGTAGGCCCGACCACTCTAAGGCAGGTGAAATATCCTCACCGTCGCAGGTATAACGCATGGAAATCTTTCCGTTATGTGAGAATGCCGGGGATGTGATTGCCAGGGTCATTGTGTCTTCTCCTTTGCCTATGTTTGCATTATGTAAACTCTTTTCTGATGCATATGCAGCAGTACCAAGACCTATGAAAAAGCCCAGAAATCCTGCCAAACATAGCTTCCCAACATTACGTACTGCACAACTCATAAGAACACCCTCACGAAGAAAGAATGAAACAGGTTGCCGACATATCACTCGCTTTGTGACCCTTTTATCACTTTGCCCGATCCCTTGACAACAGAAAGTTAGAGAACGCGTCTGACTCTGAATTCTCTTTGGCAGAAGTTGCCTGTCAACCGGGAGTGACGACATCTGCCATTTCCAGGGCGATACGCACGTGGATCCAAGAGATAATTTAACATAGCCTGCCCTGCAGGTCGGCACGATCGTACTGGGGTGAAATCGTTTATACTTTTTATTTAACCGGGTTCAGCAACATTCCTTATCTCATTTCAGGTGGCGGGGGAAAGCCAGCTTGGGCCAAAGAATAAGGGCAATTCCGCAGCGCAGATTGGGCCGACGATGATGTTCCAGCCGGTTGATTTTTCCAGCTCATCGCGCATGGCAGCAGCCAGGCCGGGGATGATCACATCCTGATGAGACACCCTCTCCAGAACGCTTGAGGCAAGTACGCCTTTCTTAACTTGCTCTGATGTCAACGTCTTATAAATTACGGCCATATCGACTGTGTCTCCCCTCGTGTCGGTGAAAAGCAAAAAAAACGGGCTTCTCGTAGTGCTGATAATTGCGGTCAGTACGTCCTGTGTATGGACGTTGTTGCCCGATATCAGGACAGGGGAATGGAGGTCTGGATTATTGATCTCCATCAAACCTGCAGGGCCTGGGCGGGGAGCAGTCAGGCATGGGAATTTCGGCAGGATCTTATCAGCATCCAGGGCAATCTGGAAAGAGTAATAGAGTGCTTCAGAGATACCAGGGCAATCTGTAGGCTTTTTGCAGCCCCGCTTTAAACACGCGACAAATTCCTGACAGCTCTTCGCCCCGCAGGCGGCGCAATCGGTTCGAGGCAGGTATTTTAAAAAATCAATCCTATCCAGATAATTGTCAGCCAGGAGCATAAGGACTTTGATTTACCCTCCGCCATCTCAGCCGTACCTGTCGAGGCCTTCCTGCAAGCTAATATCTTAAATCCGACTAAAGAGATGGCCCGGAGGAAAATAAAAAGTCCTCCAAATGTTTTCGGTAGCCCTCTCGTAGCGCCTCGATCATTTCCGGAATATCGTAATTTGTATCGCCCACGGTACAGACTGGCAAGACCTCAATGACCGAGTTGGTGACAAAGGCACCATCAAATTGCTTCAAATCCGCAGCTCTGACCGTGCATTCCGTGAGGGAGAAGCCAAGCATCCCGGCAACCTTTATGATTTGTTTGCGTGTTACCCCCGGGAGGAGTCCAGCATCTGTCGGCGGCGTGAAGATTTCTCCTTTGCTCAGAAAGAATATATTCGTGACACTCCCCTCAGTAATCTCGCCACGCTCGTTGGTAAAAAGGGCGTCAAAAAACCCTTGCCTTCGAGCCCAGGTAGAGACAAAGATGTTTTCCAGGTAGGAGGTCGTCTTGAATCTCACGAGAGGAGAACTGGAACATCTCTGAAAAGGAGCTAAAACCAACTTAACCCCAGAGGCCTGCTGGGTAGTAACCTTTTTCAAAAGCTCCCATGATGTCCGGAATTCTGTTTTCTCAACATGGTGATCCCCATAGCAAATAAGATTCAGCCGAAGGCGGGCCTCGGTGTTGAGGGGAATTTCATCTAAGCCGGATTTCAAGGTATCCATGGCTTCATTTTTAGAAAAGGGGAAGGCGAAGAATTGGCATCCCTCGAGCATGCGGTGCAGATGGTCTTCTACAAAAGCGACTCTTCTACCCTTATAGACTCGAAATGTTTCAAAGAGGCCTTCACCAAAAAAAAGTGTCCGGTTTTTCATCATAGTTTCACACACTAAAGATACTCGCACAATTGAGTTCTGAAATGAAGAAATACCAGAGCCTATAACTCTATTCCCAGTGCCATCATGGAAGCTTTTGCCTTAATGATACTTTCCTCGTATTCCAGTTCGGGATCTGAGTCTGCTACGATGCCTCCTCCAACCCCCAGAACACCTTGTCCATCCCAAAGTTCAAGGGTTCGAATGGCTACGTTTAGCACCATTTTGCCCTGAAAGAAATACCCGATCGCCCCACAGTACACGCCTCGCTGGTGGGGCTCAAGTTGATAAATGATTTCCATGGCCCTTTTCTTAGGAGCACCCGTGATAGAGCCCGGCGGAAAGGTGGCGCGAATGATCTCGGCAATCGGAGTATTGCTCCTGACCCTGCCGCTAACGTAGGAAACCATTTGATAAACCGTCTCATACGCCTCAACGACATATAGCCTGGGAACCTCTACAGAACCATACACACAAAAGCGCCCCAGGTCATTTCTCATAAGGTCCACAATCATGATGTTTTCTGCACGGTCTTTTTCACTCTCTTTCAGTTCTCGCCTTAACCTGCCGTCAATCCTAACTTGCTGAGATCTTTTCCTCGTTCCTTTCATCGGCTTGCTCAGGATTATGTTTTGCCTGAGGCGCAAGAATAGTTCCGGACTTCCGGAAATAACCACTCCTTTTCCCAGGTTCATGAAGGCCGCATACGAGACTGGCTGGATCTCCTTCAGGCGTAAATAGAGGTCAAAAAAGTCTCCCGCGTAAGTGAAATAGACCCTCTGGGTGTAGTTGATCTGATAAACATCTCCAGCCCGGATATGATCAAGCACGTACCCAACATTTTGAAGATACGTGGCCTTGCACTGATTGAAGCCGATCATTTTACTGGACCCGCGTCGCCACTTTTTCTTGTGAGACTTGGGCAGGAAAAGAGGCATGTCTCTGTGCCAGCAAAACCATGTCTTTTGGATATGATCAAAGACCAGAAATCGCGAATAGGCGGCGAGATAGATATCAGGATGCGGTCTGTCCTTGCTGCAAGGCCGAGGGAGGTCTTCTATCCACTGGCAGGCCTCGTATCCTATGTAGCCAGCTACAAAGTAGTCCTTGCTATGGGAGGATATGAAAGCAAAGAAATCGTCCTTGTCGAGGTTCGCGATATCCCCGCTAAAAACCTTCTTCGGCTCCCAGGCTATGAAGGAATACCGGTCTGCAAACGAAGGCCTCTGGCTTTCCAACAAAATAGCGCCCGGCTCGTGACAAAGGGCGCTGAAAACCGCCGAGGGATCGGCTTCGATTCTCATGTTGGTTTTTTCCATCCTCAATCATCAATCCTTACCAGTTCCCCATCCCCAATATTCCGTGCCCAAATCGATTTCACGCTCGATTTTGACCCCGCACACCTTAAACTTCGATCTGACAATCACCTGCCCGCCATCGCTTCGCTCAGGCGAGGCAGGCAACGTCCCCTATCTTTGTTTCAGCCATGAATCCGTATAGAGAGAATGGCCAAGGAGCACCTTTGCAGTCTTGACATAGTCCCTGGCTTCTTTGTCGAGATTTTCGATATCTGGCTCGTGCCCGTCCACCACCTGATGAACCAGGGCAGTGATTTCCGGCCGCCTGCCACGTGCGATTTCATGCAGATCCTTGTCAAATGCGTCCACGATACAAGATTTCATCCCAAACTTTTCGATTATAATCATATAAGTCCGGTTCAGGATAGGCCGAAGATGGCGTGGCACTCCGTTGGAAACGTTGGAAAGCCCGCACGTTGATTTACAACCAGGGGCGACTACTTCTGCTATCATATCGAGCTCTGACATGAACCGGTTGCATTCCAGCAATTGATTCTGCTGGACATTGACGGGTGTTATGATCGGATCGACCCAGATATCTTCTCCTGCCACACCGGCCTCTGCGGCCCTCTGGAGTATCTCTGCAGCCAGGGCCCCCCGCTCGGCCGCATCTCTGGGCATACCCTCTGGCCCCCAAAGGAGTGCAACCATGCCCGCATTGTATTTCGTGGCCATCGGAATCTGCGCCTCCATTCTCTCAGGCCGGCACATGATAGAATTAATGACCGCTTTGCCCTGCTTGTCTTTGTAAACCTTCAGGCCGGCTTCGATGGCACTCACATTACTGGTATCCAGATAAAGGGGCAGATCCACAACCTCCTGGACGGTTTTCACCATCCATTCCATCAATTCTCCCCCGCCCTTTCTGGCAGGGCCTAAGTTGATGTCGATATAATCGACCCCTGCTTCCGCTTCAGCCAGAGCCAGCTCTTGTATCGGCTTTGGGTTTTTCTCCTTTATGGATCGGCCGATCTTCTTAACCATTATATTCAGGTTTTCCCCGATCAGAATCATGAAATCTCCTCACTGCACTCTCCACTCTTTCAGATAAGCGGGGATGTGAGCACCCTCTCTCGGCCCCACCAGAACCTCCCAGCCCGGAAGCTCCTCTTCAAGATCCCCCGCTATAACTGCGACATAACCCGGGATAATGACTTTCTTATGCCTGACCTTGTCAACGACGCCGCATTTTTTGAGAGCCATACCGACTGCATCTCCCCCAAACTTCCCGGCTGCCCAGGCCGTCAACACAGAAAGCCCCTCGGTATCCACGATGACCAGCCATGCTGAAACCCGGCTCGCTTCGATCTCGCCTGATACAATAAAATAGGTAAGAGAAAAGTTGCAAGTAACCAACACGGGAGAGTCCTCGTTTGGCCCTCCAATTTCATAGATGCCCGGAGAGGTGACCATGGGCCGCTGTGGATCAGTATAGATGTTCATACGGGCCAGCAGCAGCGGAAAAAGACTGTATCCTTGCAAATCTGAAAGGACAATAATCCCGCCGTACTTTGCCACAAACATAGAACCAATCACTGTCTCCCGCATAAGATCGTCGGTCATCTCACACGGTAACGTAATAGTAGGAAACCCCAATGGACGGTATTTTTTCTGGATGGCCGCCCGGCGAATAAATATCTGGTCTTCAAAGGCCTTTTTTATGGTCCGCGACCCCGAGTCGATAACTATATCCTTCAAACCACCTTGCGTCAGCTTCATGGTCAAGTTTGAGACCTCGTCGAGGCCATCCCCTTTGACCACAAGGGGACAATTGTACTCCTTGGCCAGGCCGGCCATGCCGTCGATGTGTTCCCCGGTTGCTGCATAGATGAGGGGCTTGCGATCTGCGCACACCTTGATTCCGGCCTCCATCACGCCGATCTCCTCAGTCATGAGAATAATGCCGGCGTTTGTCTCGTTTTTCACCCTTTTAACCAGGGCTTCAAACTTGCCGGCATCTCCGGTAATCGACTTTATGGCAACAAGATCTGCCCTCAAGAGGAGCCCCACCCGTTCGTACTCTAATCTTTTGAACCGCTCAAGGCGACCTGTTACCTCCTCGTCAGCCATCTCGTCTGTGACAAGAACAGCTATGCCGGGGGGATTCAGAAAGGTTTTTTCGTGGCGAAAGAGAACAGTTTCACCACCGATCTTCAGTTTTCTATCTCCTGTGCCGATCTCTACCACCCTGATAGGAGGGGCTGAGGCCTCAGCCAGCTTAGCCTTGGCCTCTTCTGAAACGTAAGGGCAGGCGCCCAACTCCGCTTTGCCTGCAGCCAGGTTCATGGCGAATGCCAGGCAGGTGGGCACCCCGCATTCCCCGCAATTGGTCTTCGGTAACAGCTTGTAAATCTGGATTCCCGTTAAAGCCATTTGATTCCTCCTTTTTACGAGAGTGCCTGAAGTGAGCTAAAGTGCCTAAAGTTAAAAGACGAAAACCACTCTCTCAAAAAGGTCTCTTCAGCTCCTCAACTTTAGCTCACTTCAGACACTTTAGCCACTTTAGCTCACTTGTACAACTCACTCCAACAGCGGCTCCATGGACAGGGCCGGGTGGCCCTTTTCTTCCAAAAAGGGAAGGATTTCTTCTTCAGTAGTCCCTATGGTTTCGTCGGCAATCATATCCGGCAGATTCGGTATCCCAATCTCTTCCGCTCGCTTTTTCAGGCGCGCTCCTATCTCCTCCTTCAAGCGCTTTGGCATCCAGACCAAGCGCTTTATACCGCCATCACCAATAATCCATTTTTTCTGTGTGATATTATACTTGCTGTGTCCTAAAAAGCCTGGTGTACTGATTCCTCCGCCGATGGTGCCGGCCAGCGTTGTAAACTTCATACCGCACGGGGTCATGCCCATATAATCCCTATCTACCGTCATCACGCCATTGCAAATGGGAAGGACAGCGGCGATACATTCGAAGCAGCCGCAGGAGGTCATGGGGTCATGCACGATGCTGTAAAAGTTGCAGTGGTCGTGAGCGCCGCGGGAGGCCTTGTAGAGGAACTCGTTACACCCTTTCCACTGTCCGAGTTTAGGATCAAGGCATTCTCCTTTTTCGACCGGCTGATTCGGCCCGGTAGGGTTAATCTCATAGGAGGCCTTGCAGTCCATCCAGTTATACGCACCGCAGAGCCCGGTTCTCTCAGGGCTGATAATGCACACATGGTTCGGTGCGAAGGACTGGCACAGGGTGCAGGAGTAAAAGATATCCGTGGTCTCATCTGTCATCCCCTCGATCCGTACATCCCGGTAATGGTAAGCCTCCCTTGCCTTTTGCAGTATCTCTTTTACCTTGTCCTCTTCGGTATACAGTTTTATCTGGACCTTATCAAAAATAGCTCCAAACTCCTGATGAAACTTTGCATGCAGGATAGACCCTATGTGCTTGAGCTTGAGCCCCTTTTCAACGGCAGCTTTGGACATCCTTATCCAGGTGATGTCTCTTTGGCCAATGTGCATTAGCCCCTGGGCGTGATTGATAAAG
>QMMV01000074.1 GCA_003647435.1 Deltaproteobacteria bacterium
ATGTTGGCAACCAGTTCATGTTATTGTACCGTCCAGGCGCTGTTCTTTCTTTACGCTCGGTTACCTGCCTGCCGGCAGGCAGGTGCTCGAGTTTGAGGCGGTCTATACCGGATTGCCCGTATGCTCATTGTGTCTGTTTTTTGAAACAGCTAAACTGATACGACAAATCTAAGGCTTGCTCCGAGCGATGTCAAAACTCGCCCTCAGGGCTCAAGCAGTTGACATCGCTAATCTTCTGATTCGCCAAGATTTGTTAGCAAAAAACGTTTTAACGACCGCTCAAAGGAGTTTTTGTTTGGGCAACAGCCTGGTCGGGAACCTGATAACTTGATTACTTCAGGCATGCATATGAAAAAAGTTCGGACGCGCTTTCCTCCGAGTCCTACTGGACACCTTCATATTGGTGGTGCCCGGACCGCAATTTTCAACTGGCTCCTCGCCCGTCATGAAAAGGGCGAGTTTGTGCTGAGGTTTGAGGACACGGATCGAGTACGCAGCAGGCAGGATTTTGTTGATTCCATCCTGCAATCTCTGGAGTGGCTGGGTATCGACTGGGATGACGGGCCATATTTTCAATCAGAACGGTACAGTATCTACGAGGAATATCTTCAGAAGCTGTTAGATACAGGTCACGCCTACTATTGTACGTGTTCTCAGGAGACCCTGAATGCGAAACGCAAGGCCGCCATGGAAAGAGGGGAAAAACCAAAGTATGATGGAACCTGCCGTGACAAGGGGCTTCCAAAAACCGAAGGGGCTGTCGTACGCTTTCGGAGCCCGCTAACCGGCATTACAGTCGTAAACGATGTGATCAAGGGGATGGTCTCTTTTGATAATCGGGAACTGGATGATCTGATTATCCAGCGGAGCGACGGCTCTCCCACTTATAACTTTGCCGTAGTAGTAGATGACATCACCATGAAGATCAACACGATTATTCGCGGAGATGATCATCTCAACAACACGCCGCGCCAGATCCTGTTATATAAAGCACTTGGATATCCGGTGCCGGTCTTCGGCCATGTTCCGATGGTGCTCGGAAGCGACCGGAAGCGACTGAGCAAGCGGCATGGAGCTACGTCGATTGCCGCCTACAAAGAGGCCGGATATCTGCCTCAGGCCCTGGTCAATTATCTGGTACGCCTTGGGTGGTCCCATGGCGATCAGGAATTTTTCACCATAGAGGAATTAGTTGAGAAGTTTTCTCTTGAAAACATTGGTCACTCAGCCGGTATCTTCAATCCGGAAAAGCTATTGGCCCTTAACAAGGAACATATCATGGCCTCTGATCCTCAGACGCTGGCCCCCTATCTCAAGCCGTTCCTTGCTCAATACAGGATCAAGGTGACAGATGATGCCTACCTCTGCCGCGCAATCAGCACGCTTCAGACGCGCAGCAAGACTCTGCTTGATATGGCAAAAGGGAGTTTGTTTTATTTCGTTGACCACATCACATACGAAGAAAAAGCAGCCAGGAAATTCTTACAACCAGATATCCTGGCCACCCTCGAGCTTCTCTTGCAAAAGCTGGGAACCCTGCCTGACTTTACCGAAGAATCTCTGAAGAACGTTTTTACCGACATGATGGAAGAAACCGGGCTCAAGCTTGGCAGCATTGCCCAGCCGGTGCGGGTTGCCTTGACAGGCGGCACAGTCAGCCCGGGTATCTTTGAAATCATGGAAGTGCTTGGGAAAAAAAGGGTCACCTCAAGGCTTAAGGCAGCCATCGATTATATACGATAATGCCGCGCAAGGAACGCCCTTGCCTCACCTACCGTATAAAGAGACCCCGTAACGCAGACAGCGTCAACATCGTCTGCATCGTTTAGGGCAAGTAATATGGCATCTGCAACGTGAGGTACGACTACAGGGTCGTGCTTGTAATTTCTCAGGTATGATGCCATCTGGTCAGGGTTGATAGCTCGCTCATATTCCGGCCTTGTAAGAATGATACGGTCGGCAACATGAGCCAGGTATCTTGCCATCGTTTTCCATTGTTTGTCCTTTAGTATGCCAACCACTAAGGTTAATCGGCGACATGCTACGCCATTTTCCAAGAAGGTTTTAAGCGTCCTTATTGCCGCAGGGTTGTGGGCACCATCTAACAAAACAAGAGGATTTTTCGATACAATCTCAAGGCGCCCGGGCCAGCATACTTCGGAAAGACCGGAGTAAATCGCTTTTTCCGGGATTTTTAGACCTTTTTCGATGAGCAGTTCCAGTGCACCCAAAGCGACGGCCGCATTCGTAACCTGGTGATCTCCAGAGAGCCCGACTTTCAGCCGATCCCACCGGTATCGGCTGCCCAGGTATGTAAAAAAGCCCTCTTTCCCTCTGCGAATCTTTATCTCCTTTCCAAGTCTGCGCAATAGCGCCCCTTTTTCACCGGCTGCACGCTCAATGACCTTTAGCGCTTTCTTTTTCCTGCAGCCTGTAACAACACCGGTGCCCCTTTTTATGATACCCGCCTTTTCGGCAGCGATCTTGGCCAGGGTATTCCCGAGGTATTGTGGGTGTTCGATGGCGATATTGGAGATAATAGCGACCTGTGGAGTCAGAATGTTTGTGGCATCATATCGCCCACCCATCCCTGTTTCAACGACGGCCCAGTCAACTTTTTTTACGGCAAACAGGTAGAAGGCCATAGCGGTTGCACACTCAAAAAAGGTGGGGGGGGCGCTCTGAGTGTATATCCCTTCAACTGTTTCGGCTGCCTTTGCCACATCCGCATCAGAGACGGGGCATCCGTTTATCCGGATACGCTCATTGAAGCGAACCAGATGGGGAGAGGTATAAAGGCCTACCCGATAGCCGGCTCGAACAAGAACCGACGACAGCATTGCTGCGATCGAGCCCTTACCGTTTGTGCCTGCAACATGGATACACGAATAGCGATCCTGGGGATTGCCGAGCCCCCTCATGAGTCGCGAGATCGTGTCCAATCCTGGTTTGATACCGAAACGCCTCAGACGATAGAGGGCGGCCAGGTGTTCATCAAGGCGGGGAATCATAAGATGTCAGTGCTTGAAGCTCCTCTGGCCGGTGTACACCATAGTTACATTGGCCTCATTGCAGGCCTCGATAGACTGGTAGTCGTTCAGGGACCCTCCGGGCTGGATTACTGCTGAAATACCTTCCCGGATGCCTACATCTACACCGTCTCTGAACGGGAAAAAGGCATCGCTTACCATGACAGCGCCGATCAGGCCGCCTTTTTCGCGGGCCACCCTTTCATCTATCTCTTTTTTCTGCCCCTCATCGCGAAGTTCATTGTAGGGAATCTTTAGTTCCTCGAAGCAGTACCGATCCGCCAGTTTCCGGTAAGCCTTGTCCCTGGCAATCTCGGCGACACCCACTCGATCCTGTTCCCCTGTTCCGATTCCAACCGTAACCTCGTCCTTCACATATATGACCGAGTTTGAGGTCACACCAGACTCCACCAGCCAGCCAAAAAGCATGTCCCGATACTCCTGCTCTGTTGGCTCCCTCTTAATTCTGTACTTTTTCCCTTTGTGCTCACATTCGGCTAACTTAAGGTCATCTTTGGAGCGAGCCTGTGGTACAAAAGACCACTGAGTAATGATACCTCCGTCGATAAGGCTCTTAAACTCTATAAAACGCTCGCCGACAAATGTCTGCAGCCGGCTTATGTTGGCAATTCTGATCACCCGAAGGTTTTTCTTCCTGGAAAAGATATCTACCACCCCTTCCTCGAAACCGGGGGCTACCACAACCTCAGCGTATTGGCGACTGATCGCTTCGGCCGTTGCCTTATCGACGGGCCGATTAAGCGCGATACATCCGCCAAAAGCAGCGACGCGGTCGGCCATATAGGCCTTGATGTAAGCGTCCTCAAGGGAATCGGCTCGCGCAACCCCACAGGGGTTGTTGTGCTTGACGATGACCACAGTTGGCCTGTCTGTAAAGTATCTCAGGATGTTCAGGGCGTTGTCTGCATCGGTAAGATTGGTCTTTCCAGGGTGTTTGCCGGCTTGCAACAACTCAATATCAGAAGCCAGGTATCGGCCTGGCCGAATCATCTCCGTGTCACCCAGGACCAGGTTTCCGTTAACCAGCTTATAAAGAGCTGCCTCCTGGCCGGGGTTTTCACCGTACCTGAGACCTTTTTGAACACCACCAACGACCCAGGTTGCCTTTTCATAGAAAAGTGTCTGGCGCTTCTTTCCATCTATAAAAGATATCTCCATCTCTGGGGGAAAGTGATCAGCCATTATCGTCCTGTACATTTTTTTAAGATCGTCAGCCATGTCTCAAACCCTCCTGTATGTGCTCAATAAGCGGCGATAGATCAATTACAAGCAACTCTTATGGGATTTCCGTTTCCAGTGAAATGACGAATGAAGGTAAGCGCAGGTCATTCCCGCGAAGGCGGGAGCCCATGAGACATCACCGTGAGTTATTGAGTTGTTCCGCCTTCCTTGATGTCATAACAAGTGCAAACATCTTCAAAAGACTTACCTGCAAGAAAATCTGCAATATGGCGATCGTATACAGCGGTATGTTCAAATGCCTTTTGGGCGAGCTCATATCGAATTTTGAAAGAGAGTTTCCCGTTGTTTGCTCTCATCTCTGAAATAACCTTTCCATAATCGCCAGGATCGACAACTGCCGCAACCCGGATGAAATTTTTTGCCGAAGCCCTGATCATAGTCGGCCCACCTATATCGATGTTACCTCTCGCCTCTTCCACGGTTACCCCAGGCCTCGACATTGTTTCTTTAAAGGGGTAAAGGTTTACAACCACCATATCCATGGGAACAGCTCCGGTTCTTTTCAGGTCTTGCTGGTGGGCATCGTTATAAGTTTCCGTGAGCAAGCCGAGATAAATCTTAAAATCGAGCGTCTTAACCAGTCCTCCCTGGGTTTCGGGCTGGCCGGTATATTCACTGACAGGTATCAGGTTCGAAGAAGCCTGGTTGCCCAATATCTGTCCGATCTTGTTGTAGGTTCCGCCCGTGGAATATAGCTGCATGTCAGGGTTGATCTCTAAAAGTGCAGGTATGAAACCCTCAAGTCCGCTTTTGTCTGATACGCTCACAATTACATGTCTCGGCCTGATGAATCCATCAACATTAATGGCCATAAGTCTTCCCTCCGTTTTTGAGACTTTTGAAAGATATCTATACTGTATCTATTCAGCCACAGATACAGGCTGATCACCGTTGATATTCTTCTTTTTAGTTGATGATGATGGTACCGGTAGCCGCCCCGTATATTTTGAAATCTTTTCATAGAATCTCAGACATCGTCAAGCTGTTTTTTCGATTTCAATTGACTTAGCACTTTAGCTCTTTTAAAAGATAGACACAAATGATCTGAGAAACTAAATTGTCATGTATCAGTTTAGATTTTTTGAAAATACTATTGCGGACAGGACATCATCCCGGTTTCAGGTATCAGGAAAGCGAACGTTCAAAGCCGAAACCCGAAACCTGAACACCGGGTATTTGTATTTTTGAAAGGGCCAAAGTGAGAGACTGTTATCAATTGACATACTTGAAGGGTCTGCTAAGAATCACAGCAAAAATGAAAATACTGTAGCTGCAGCCAAGAAAGATGAAAGACGTTCAAAATCAGAAAGATCATCGCAAGATCGACATCGACAAGGTAGGAATCAAGGGAATCAAATATCCGATCAATGTCTTGGACAGGGCGAATAAGCTTCAGTCAACCGTGGCCACGGTAAATATGTATGTGCATTTGCCTCACAATTTCAAGGGAACTCACATGAGTCGCTTTGTCGAGGTGCTGAATCAATACTGTAACAATTTGAATCTAAAATCCTTCTTTGAAATGCTTGATACAATAAAAACAAACCTCGATGCCCGGGCTGCCAACCTTGAGATTACATTTCCCTATTTTTTGATGAAAAAGGCCCCTTCCTCTGGTGTTTCCAGCCTGATGAATTACACCTGTCAATACTTGGGAGAAATAGATGGAAACAGGCGCAAGCTCCTTGTTTGCATCAGGGTTCCTATATCTACTGTCTGTCCTTGCTCGAAAGAGATAAGCAGCCGCGGAGCCCACAATCAGCGCGGCATCGTCTCTGTTACTATACTTTTTAAGGAGTTCTTTTGGATTGAAGAACTCATTGAGATTGTTGAAAGCTCGGCAAGCAGCGGAGTTTACGCGCTGTTGAAGAGAGAAGACGAAAAATACATCACGGAACAGGCTTATGATCGCCCTATGTTTGTAGAAGATGTTGTCAGAGAGGTTATAACAAAGCTAAGGAAGGATACCAGATTTAGTTGGTTCAGCGTAGAAGCCGAAAACTTCGAAAGCATCCATAATCACAGCGCTTACGCCTATGCAGAGGTCTCTCCGAGGCCTTGGTAATCACCGGGCATTACATCTTAACCCACTATCCAGAGAGCTTTTTCTTTAGCTAATTGCATAACCTTGCTACTCACTCTTCCCATAAAGAACGCCTCCACCTTTGAAAGTCCTCTTCTTCCCACGACTATGGTATCATAACCTCCCTTGTCTGCCTCTTCAATGATGGACCCTGCCCGGCTTATTGCTTCTGAGACAAACTTGGTCTTTATCCGCCTGATATCTACTCCTTTTTGCTCGAGCTTTTTTGTGGCGTCTTCAAAAACGGATTCCATTTCCACCTTAGCTTTTTCAAGTTCTTCTTTTGTTAGTTTGATCAGGTCCCTTTCTTCAAAAGAAAGCTCTTCGTAAGACAATTCAAGGGCGAGAAGTCCACGAACGACATTCAACAGGAGGAGTTCCGGACATGCATCGCCGAGCACGTTCCCAACATATTCCGCTGCAGCCATCGCCCCTTCGGAACCATCCATTGCGACAAGAATCTTCTTCGTATCAGGATGCCCCCCCACCACCCATAGAGGAACGTTTTGAAGGTGGTCTATCAGCTTGTTAGCCACACTGCCAATGATAAAGTCTTTGAATCGACTTACCCCTCGACGTCCAAGCACCAGAGCATCATAGCCCTTTTGTGCTTCCCGCCCGATATCGCGAGCTATGCCGCCCTTGCGCTGTCTCACAACAACAGATATGGAATCTGTAGAGTATCCGGCGGTCTTGAGGATGCGGCTTGCACGTTCCATAAAATCGCCGATCTTCTTTTCCTGATGTTGCTCCCAGGCCTGGCTTCCAACAAACTTGTAACCAATTCCTGAAGTCTTTTTCACATCGAGAAGACTGTCAGGAAGCCGACTTATTACATGAAAAAGTGTTACTTTCGCCCGCCCCGCAGGCAACATCTGTGCTACATACCGGACCGCCTCAAAAGAGTGTTCCGAGCCATCGACGGAAATCAGTATTTTCTTTTCTCCCTGTCCCATTTTCAGCCTCCTTATTAGTGGCTTTTCCGAGATCCACTGCGATTAGATTTCTTCCTGCTACATACTCGCAATGTCAAAACTCGGCGGTCTTGAAAAAAATCCCCTCCACCTGGTATTTCGAGTGAAGGGGAAAATCTCTGTCGTACGGGTTGCTTGAAACGCGGGATTTTCCCCTGCAGTCGACCTGCCCGCCATTGCCACAGATGCCGGCGCAAGAGAAATGCTGTCTCAGGCGTTGGCAGGCGGGAATGACACAGTCATTAAAGAAGCCGATTTTTTACGGAACCGATAAACTTGAATACAAAAAAGAAAAGACGGAGTCGTCACTCGGCTGATGCCGTGGGTTTCGACTTTACGGGCCGTTGCCCAAACAAAAATTCCTTTGAGCGGTCACTAAAACGTTTTTTTGCTAACAAATCTTGGCGAAGCGGAAGGTTAGCGATATCAACTGTTTGAGCCCGGAGGGCGAGTTTTGACATCCCCTGTAGCGAGCCTTAGATTTGTCAAAAAAGAACTTAGCTCGCTTCGCTCACAATTGGAATAATGGGCACCAAAGGATTTTTACTTTCTCCATTATTCCAATATTCCATTATTCCCTCATTCCCTGATCGAGGCTGCAACAGCGCAAATAAATAGCTATAATC
>QMMV01000075.1 GCA_003647435.1 Deltaproteobacteria bacterium
ATCCAGCACCTCCGACAATACCGACATCGGTGACCTCATAGATGACATCAATACGGCTCTTGGAAATGCTGGTCTTGGAAGCGATGTTATCGCATCGCGCAGTGAAAATAAGGTTGTCCTGAGTACCACAAAGACCGGGGCGGATGCGAAGCTCGCCCTCACAAACCCCAATGATACTGCTGTTAATACGCTGCACTTTGCCGACGGTCAAACGGACACCGGAGACGAAGGCAAGACGGGCACTTATGAGTTGTTCCCCGCAATAGCCGAGGATGGCGATGCCATCCTGGATCTTTCCGGCAAAACGAAAGGGGAGATCAGCCTTGCTTCCCTTGAGCCGGAAACCAACTACCTGCTCAGGGTTACCACGCCAAATCTGGTGCCAACAATTTACGAGTTAAATTTCAACCTGGTGAGCGGTCAGGAGCCTGTCACTGTCGATCTCGCTACGCGGGCCGACACGGTGCGCAAGGACGTGATCCTGGGCGGTCCGGGCAATGACGTCCTCCAGGGCGGTATGGGAGAAGACTGGATCTTTGGCGGCACGGGCAACGATGTGCTCTCAGGCGGATTTGACCGCCAGGCCCCCGATCTCCTCTTCGGCCAGGCTGGTGACGATACGTTCCAGTTGATGCCAGATGAACTTCCCCTGATCAAGGGAACCGACCAGACCTTTGTGCCCACCTTTGTGGATACCTTCTTTGGCGGAGACGGTGACGACAGGGTTCTGTTCCTTGGCGGGGATATTGACAATAACGGGCGTGTTGTGCCCGACTTCGTGGCGATCCGCTACAACCGCTTCCTCCAGCGCTATGAGTTTACCAGCCTTGTCTGGGATAAGGCCAACCAGGCGTTCCTGACCGAGACCCTGCCGGGGGCGGTATTGACCGCCCAGGCAGCGGCGCCTGAAAATGGCTCGCTTTATGATATTGTTGAAACCTTCACCGAGCTGAATGCTACTACCGGTGGCTCGGATACAAAGGCTGCATCCTGGACCCAGCCCGCAAGTAGCGCTGATGGCTGGAACAACAACCTGGTATTTACCGCATCCCAGGAAGGAGCGGAATTCAACGACGTTACCATTAAAGTCATCGACGGGGCCGCTCCGGGTGCTGAGTCTGCAAGCTATGATGCAGGTACCAAGACACTGACGGTCAAGATCAGCGCAGGCGTGACCACGGCAAACACGGTTATTGACCTGGTCAACGATGAAGGCACCTTTACAGCCTCCCTGAATCCCGACGATGAAAGCGATGCCATCTTCAAACTGGAGATCCAGGCCGCATCTACCAAAACATACAAGGTCACAGTCACGCCCGATGCCACGGCTGATAACACTTCCCTGGGTGATCTGGCTGCGGATATAAATGATGCATTGAAGAACGCCATCGATGACTCCACGGGTGGAACTGTGGACATCAGCGACAAGATCTCTGCAGGTGTAAGTGACGGACGGCTCACTTTTACCACATCCTATATTGGCCGGGATGCCGCCCTTAAATACCTGGTAAATACTGATAATGCTTCCGTTCCTGAAACTTACTCTCCTGCCGCAGCCATGTTGGGTTTTGCTGATGATCAAACTGCCGATAGCACCAAAGAGGGCTACCAGCAGACATATATCTTTTACCAGGCAAAGCAGGTTGAACGGACCGTTATTGACACCAGGGCCGGCGATGACGTAGTCCATGGCGATCCCGGGTACAAGTTCCCGAACGTTGACAGTGAATGGGGCATCAAAGAAGGGTCTCTGGAGCAGAACGGTTTGATTTCGGCCTTAGAGATCTATGGCGGTGACGGCAATGACAAGCTTTTTGGCGGTGCCTATGACGACCGGATCTTCGGCGGCCCCGGCATTGACTTTATCGCGGGCGGCCCGGGTGGCGACTATATCGACGGAGGTCCCGGGGCTGACCTGCTGGCCGGTGGCACCACCGATACCCCGGATGACTATGAATTGGTTACCAGGGCAGGTTCAACCGGAACCAACAGCGATGTCAACTACGCCTCACTACTGCCTGTAATTGAATCGGGTGACGAGATTGACGGCCTGACATTCCATGAAGGCGACCAGAGCGACTGGTACATCATCCGCACACCGGATGCCTTGAGAGAATATGGGGAATCACACCAGGCATTCCTCTCCCTTGACATGATCAGCGTGGTCTTTGACAGGCCCGACATGCAGGCACTTTTTGACGATTCCAACTACAGCGGTAAAAACCTCTTCCTGTTTGCCGCCGAGGACACAGACCCAACAGAGACGCTGAGTGTCCTGCCGGTTGAGCAGTTCTCCGGCGTGCCCGAATACTACCTGCTCCATGTTCACAACGTGCGGTCCTTCTATCTGACTGCCAATTCGGCCCCCGCTTCGCCTCTGGGCCGGCTCACCACCGGCGATGCCACATTTGCCCTCACTGTGGGCGATGATGATCCGGTTTCGATCACCATTGCCCAGGCTGGCACCGCCGATAATACCTGCGTAGACGATCTTGTCGCCGACATCAACACGGCTCTTGATGCTTCGGCGCTTGCAGGCAAGGTTTTCGCAAAGAAGACCTTTGTGGCCACTGGCGAACGGATCGCATTTTCCACGACCTATTCCGCCACGCTCACCATTGACCTGATCACCCCTGCCGCAGTCGAGCTCGGTTTTGACAATGGCCAGACCAACGCCGGCGTGGCCCCGGCGATGGGTCGGTACAAGCTGGTATTTTCCGATGATCCTGATGCAGGGCTGGGCAGGGCCATTGATGTACCGGGCAGCAATGCCGACACGCAGATAACCTCTCAGGACCTTGCATATCGCCCCTGTGTCATTCCTCTGGGCGATATCAACGGCGATGGGTATGCCGATTTCATTGCAGCCGTTAACGATAACCTGTCAGACGATGGACCAAGCTATGCCCGCATCTATTTCGGGAGAGAATCAGCAGACGACTTCGACCTTGATGACACAGCCGTTACCCTGAAGCTTACAGCGCCGGTCTTATATCCATCTACTGGCTCCACCTCCCAGTCCTTCTTTGCCGATCCCGGAGACTACAATGGTGATGGCATTGATGATATCGCTATCGCTGTTACCCTGAACAACGGCGGAACATTTGAGGGTCTGGAACAGGCTGTATATATTCTCTTTGGGCAAACTGACTGGAGTGAGGAGGTCGATGTCTTTGGCCAGGCGGATGTGGCCATCGTGAGTCCTGAGACTGGAACCTTGTCGGTAGCGAATGCTGGTGATCTCGACAATGATGGCTATGATGACCTGCTCATAGGACAGAATGACTCTGTATATCTGTTCTATGGAGAACCCACCTGGTCTTCAGGTACGGAAAAATTTAATGCCAGTTTTACCACTGATGATGATAATTTCACGGTTACAGGAGATCTGTGGCATCGCACCGATAAGCGAGGTTCGGATACCGGGCACAGCAGCGATCACAGCTTCTATTTTGGTCGGGATACCGAAGGCGACTATGACGCCGGTCATGTACAGGGGTCGATCACATCGCCGGATATCGACCTGACCGGCGTTTCCGCCGCCTCTTTTTCTTTTAATTATTTCCTTGAGACGGAAGGGCTGCCGGATCAGTACGACAAGGCCTTTGTCCTCATTTCGAGTGACAATTTTAATACTGCTACTTCCAACACCATTGTCATTGCCTCCAATGCAACCACCATCACGGCCCCGGAGGCCGCGTGGGGTGTTGCCTCTAACGCTGTCCATCTTACTGATCCGACTACCGGCTGGCAGTCTGCGAGCGTCAATATCCCTGCCAGTTTCCTGGATAAAACAATAAAGGTCCGCTTCTATTTCGACAGTATTGATGATGCGGAGAACAACTACGAAGGCTGGTATGTTGACGATGTGAAGGTCGTCGAGCGGCCTAACGTTGACAACAGGGATGCAGAGTTTACAGTCACCGGTTTCAGCTCGGTATCGGGTGTCGGTGACTTCAATGGCGACGGGTATGAGGATTTCGCCATCCTTGATCCTGACAATGGTGGCAGTAAGGGTGAGGTCTATATCTTCGATGGCAGCGGCACCAAATTTTCGGGTAGCAAAGGCAAAACCGATGCCAACCTTACTTTTCAGGCGGCCGGTAAATTAGCCAGCTACACCTTACGTTCTGTTGGTAACATCAACAGAACCGTCACTGATACGTACGACGACTTTGTCATCACCAGCTCGTCAGGCTCTTATCTGATCACAGGCCGAACGGGGGTATCGGGCACCCTCTCTCTCAGTTCTGAACCATACGACAATTCCCGGCGCTTGCTCTTCGGTGCAGGTGACATCAATGGCGATGGCATGGATGACCTGGGTGCGGTGGCGCTTGAAGAAAGTCCGAAGCTTGGTGAAGACGGATCCGTGGTAGACCATTCGGTAGGCCAGCTCTTCTTAGGAAGAGAGACCTGGGGCGTTACCAGTTTTGCAAAACCGGACATGGTCTTTGAACAGAACGAATCTACATATCAGGAATCAGCAGGCGCGGAGATTCCGCCGCGGTTCTTCGATTCTTCAGGCGATGTCAATGGCGACGGCAAGGTTGACGTGGCTCTGGCCGAGAACCTCGGCAGGCAGGTTCACATCTACAGTGGAGATGCGCTGGCAGATTATGTGCCAACCGGCGGAGGAACCGGCGGAGAGTCCCTGCCGGTCAAGAAGTATGTCTTTGAGCTGGCCACACCAACTGTCACTGAAGAAGAATCGGGCAGTTACACCGGCGTCGACCTCTCCGATACAGTGGCAGGCACACTGAATATGAATGATGCCTTTGCCTTAGAGGGGGGCAGCACTGACGAAGGGCTCGCCTATGCCCAGAACATCGGCGATTTTGACGGTGACGGCACAGACGATCTTTTGGTTAGCGGAGACACTCAGAGTTACATCTTCTTGGGTCCCGTGGATATCTCCGGCCTGAGTGACGTGAAAAATCGGGCTGAGTACATCATTGATGTTACCAGCCTTGGCGTCCCTGCCTTAAAGATGGGCGATGTAAATGCAGACGGCAAGAGCGACCTGGCCTTTATCCGGCATGATCAGCCCTCCGCAAAATCGATTATTACGGTCATTTTCGGAGGGCGTGTCCTGCCGAGAAAGTTAACCTTCGCTTCCCTCGATCCGATATACACCAGGACGATCAGCCTTGATGATGCAAAATTCAATCCGGCTAACACCTCTGTTTACATCCTCAACTGGACTGGTGGTGTTAATGCTATTACCCAGCAGCCCTACCATGATGTGGCAGTCCTTTCATCCATGCCGGGCGATACCAACAGCTACGGCTATATCTTCTCGGGAAAAGACCTGGATGAAGCCGGGACCGGCGCCGTTCTTGATGACGGCAGCGCAGCCGTTGAACTCCAGTTGTTCACTACAACGCTAAGCTCTAACGACATTCCGACACGCATCCCGAAACTGGAGGACACGATCCATTCGTCGGATGTACCCGTCACATTCCCGGGAGATCATACCTTTACAGGGACAGGTGGCGATATCGCGGACGGCCAGGCTGAAACAGATTCAGACCTCTCCGATGTTTCCTATGCCAAGGGAATTGGTCTATCCGGTGAGTATTACAATGGAAGAAATTTTGATGGGGGCCTCGTATTTATCCGTACCGACTCAACTGTCAATTTTAACTGGGGTACAGGTTCGCCTGGCTCGGGTGTTGGTTCAGACAACTTTTCCATTCGCTGGTCAGGATATCTCCAGCCCAGGGTAACAGGCACATACAAGTTCAGCACCGTGTCTGATGACGGGGTGAGACTTTATTTGGATACAAATGGAGACGGAGATTTCGAAACACTTATCAACAAGTGGTATGACCAGGGTGCGACCCGGCATTACAGTGGCAATGTTACTTTGAATGCGGGCCAGCAATATGCCATTAAAATGGAGTACTATGAACATGGTGGAGCAGCGGTGGCCCGCCTGTACTGGCGACTTCCGGGTAAATCCTATGATCAGATCATTCCGCAAGAATCCCTTTTCAGTGGCCTGAGAGGAGATTATTACAACAATAAAGACTTCACGAATCTTGAGATTAGTCGCACCGATTCAACCATAGATTTCAACTGGGGCTATGGCTCTCCTGACTCTCGCGTCGGCTCCAATACCTTTTCGGTCCGCTGGACAGGATATATCGAGCCTTCTACTACTGGTAATTATCAGTTCAGGACATATTCCGATGACGGGGTCAGGGTCTTTCTCGACCTAAATCGCGATGGCGATTTTGAAGATAGCGGTGAAACACTAATTAACAATTGGACTCTTCATGGCGGAACCTGGGACACGAGCAGCTCAGTTAACCTTTCAGCAGGCTACAAATATCCCATTAAGATGGAGTACTTTGAGAATTATGGATATGCAACCGCTAAACTCCAATGGTCAGGACCTGGCTTTAGCTGGACTGCAATCCACAGCGGGCCTTATGGATTGCTTTCGCCCGACCCAGGGCTTTTCATCAATGACAACGCAACTGCGTCATCCACTATTCCGGTAAGCGGCTTTAGCCATGGTGATGATAAGATTTCGGATGTCAATGTCACCATTAACCTGGATCACACCTATGACAGGGATCTCGATATCTATCTTGTAAGTCCCGCAGGAACAAGGGTGCACCTCGCCGACCGTGTGGGTGGATCGGGTGATAATTTCCACAAGACCACGCTTGATGATTCTGCTTCAACTTCTATTCATTCAGGGAGTGCGCCGTTTACGGGAACATTTAAGCCTGCACAGGCACTTTCTGCATTCAACGGCGAAAGCCCCAACGGAGATTGGACGCTTGAAGTTGCCGACCGTTGCGGCGCTGACCAGGGCTGGCTGAACTTCTGGTCTCTGGATATAGAGACCGTATATACCTCTGCCCCTGGTGTCACCAATTTTACCCAAGATGTGAGCGGTCTTTCCGGAACCATCACTGATGTGGATGTGAAACTCAACATCACGCATCCGAATGTTGAGGATCTGGATGTTTATTTGAAGAGCCCCACGGGAACGGAGATCGAGCTTTTCACTGATATCGGCGGCAGCGGCGACAACTTTACCAATACGATTCTGGATGCGGGGGCGAGCATTAATATAGCCGATGCAAGTGCGCCTTTCACCGGAAGGTTTCTGCCCGAGGGTGGGACCAACGTCCTTAATTCGTTCGACGGCGAAAACCCAAATGGCACATGGACGCTTAAGATAGAAGACGACGCAACCGGCGACACAGGCACCCTCGACGATTGGGAACTCACCATCAGGACCGATGCGGCCATCTATTCCGAGATCGAGGTTGAGGATTTGAGCGGCCAAATCGCCGATCTTAATCTATCCCTTGATATCACCCACCAAGCAATGGAGAACCTTGATGTTTCCTTATTAAGCCCCGGCGGAACCGAGGTTGTTCTAATTAGCGGTGGGAGCCAAAGCGGCAGCAATTTCCTGGGAACGTTCGATGATGAAGCAACCCATCCAGTCGGGAACCTTACCGATTTTGACGGCCTGGGGACAGCAGCGAGTAGAAGCTTCGCTTTAACTGGCAGTCATAATGACTTGCTTTTTGTGGCGAAGGAATCAGGTTCGGCCTTCAACGATGTCACGATTAAGTTTGCAGACGGCGCCGTGGATGGTGGGGCCTCAGCTTTCTATGATGCGGGGAGCAAGACCCTTACTATTACCGTTGACAAGGGGGAAACCACCGCAAACACGGTTATCGGTACTGTTAATGGTATTTCAACCGTGCCCTTCACTGCCCGGCTCGACAGGACATCAGAACTTGAAAATAATGGCTCGGGTGTGATCGACTGGACTGGAAACGCCCCGGAAGCGCTGACCTCCGGTGGGTCTGACCTTAACGGTACATGGAAACTCAAGATTGTTGACAATGAGGGCAATTTTAGCGGAACACTGAACAACTGGTCGCTTGAGATATCCACCAGCCCGGCCATCTCAGAGCTGGATGTAAGCGGCCTCCCAGAC
>QMMV01000076.1 GCA_003647435.1 Deltaproteobacteria bacterium
CAATTCAGACCGTGGCGCATAAAAACGGCCATTGCTTTCACTGATCGGGCGAAGGCGCTGGACTTTGAAAAATACCTAAAAAGTCCATCCGGTCGAGCTTTTGCAAAAAAACGCCTCTGATATTCAGGACTCGCCATAACTCGATTTTCGGGAAATCTGGGTAAATTGCTTTCTCTTTCACGCCTTCTTTCTCCGTTTTCTCAGATCTCACTTTCGGACCTCGTCCGGTTCGAGACACCTTTTCCTGTAGCTTTTGCTCTGCAATTTCCTCCGTAAACCGCTCGACAACCCTGGCGATTCCGTCAAAGAGTTCATTGATACCCATGGTAAAACCTCCTGCGTTTCTGTTCTCTGTCCCATACCTACCTGTCTGCCGCCACGCAGGCCGGAGAATCAGAGAAAGTGTCGGAAGGATGTTTTTGCTCCTCACCTTTTATCCGGGTTAACTCTTGATGGGTATTTACTTTCCGGAGTCGTGGATGATCTGTTGGAATTCTTAGAGAATTTTTCTTGCACGTGACATTGCACCTGTTATAATATCCCCACTGTAATTGTTAAACAGGCTGGCACCCTATGGTGAGTTGGCTGATAGGGGAAACCCTTTCCAGCCTTCAAAGCAGCCAACAGCCTCAAAAACCACGACAATAAGGATCCGAAAATGGCCGACAACTCACCGACGTTCCCGGAACTGGTCAAGGAAGTCCGACGGCAGCTTGGCATCAGCCAGGAAGAGCTGGCCCATGAACTGGGAGTCAGTTTTGCCACCATCAACCGCTGGGAAAACGGCAAGACCACGCCGTTCAAGCTGGCGCGCGGTCAGTTTGATGCCTTTTGCAAGAAGATGACAGCTCAAGGGAAATTACACTTGGGAAATAGCAGTGAAAAATAGGTACAAGCCAAGGGGCTGCTTATGAGCGAACCCAACAAAACACCAGAGCAGATTGCCCGTGACCGTATTGACCGGATGCTCACTCAAGCCGGGTGGTCAGTACAAGACAAAAACCAGATCGAATTTGGCCGTGCCAAGGGCATTGCGGTGCGGGAATATCCCACTGATAGCGGTCCAGCGGATTATGTGCTTTTTGTTGAACGCAAGCCCATCGGCGTCATCGAGGCCAAGCGCCCCGAAATGGGTCAGAATATCAATGTGGTGGCAGAACAGTCTGCAAAATATGCCACGGCCAACCTGAAATGGATCAAAGACAATAAACCTTTGCCCTTACTTTACGAGAGCACCGGTGAAATCACGCTGTTCCGCGATGAACGCGATCCCAAGCCCAGATCTCGTGAGGTATTCTGGTTTCATCAGCCGCAGACGCTGACTGAGTGGACACAGCAATCCCAAACCCTGCGCGCCCGCCTGCAAAAACTGCCGTCCCTGGCAACCGATGGGCTGCGCAAGGTACAGGTCGAGGCGATCACTCGCCTTGAAGAATCCTTCAAGGCAGGCCGCCCTCGCGCCCTCATCCAGATGGCAACCGGCGCAGGCAAGACCTTCACGGCCATTACCTCTATTTACCGCCTGCTTAAATATGCAAATGCTTCCCGCATTCTTTTTCTGGTGGACACCAAAAACCTGGGCGAGCAGGCGGAACAGGAGTTTATGGCCTACCTGCCAAGCGACGATAACCGTAAATTCACCGAGCTGTATAACGTGCAGCGCCTTTCATCCAGCTATATCGCCGACTCAAGTCAGGTGGTTATTTCAACCATTCAGCGTCTTTACTCTATCCTCAAAGACGAACCTCTGGACGAGGCCGCGGAGCTGGAACACCCGGCCGAACACCGGCTGACCCGCAAGGAGCCCCTGCCGCAGATCACCCGTGAATTGCTGGACGCGGTTGACCCGGACCGCATCGACCAGAAGGCCCGGCAGGAAAACAACCTGCCGTCCGATGCCGAACCGGACGAAGAACAGCGAAAACAGGCCGCCTCGACCCTGGCGAAACAGGCAACAGCCGTGTTCAACGGCGAACTGAATGAAATGCTGGAAAATATCCGCCGCAGTCACGAGCAGGTGATTGACAACCAGAACATTGACAAGCTCGTCCGGGCAGAATGGGATGGCGACGCCAGGGAAAACGCTGAAGAACTCACCCGGGAGTTTGCCGACTTTCTGCGGGAGAACAAAGATGAGCTGCTGGCGCTGCGCATCTTCTTTGAACAACCTTTCCGCCGCCGGGAAGTCACTTTCCAGATGCTGCAGGATGTCTTGGAAAAGTTGCGCACCGACAGGCCTAAGTTGGCCCCAGTCCGTGTCTGGGAGGCTTTCGCCATGCTTGATGATGTCAAGGGCACATCGCCCGTGAGCGAACTGACCGCCCTGGTTTCCCTTATCCGCCGGGTGACCGGCATCGACGGCAAGCTGACCCCGTTTTCAGAAACCGTGAACCGCAATTTCAAGACATGGATCTTCAGGCGCCACCAGGGAGCCGGAGAAAAATTCACCGAGGAGCAGATGTCCTGGCTGCGCATGATCCGCGACCACATTGCAGCGTCCCACCACCTGGAACGGGACGACCTGGAACTGGCGCCCTTTGACGCCAACGGCGGCTTGGGGAAAATGTGGCAGCTCTTTGGCGAGGACATGGACCGGATCATTGACGAGATGAACGAGGTGCTCGCGGCATGACAAGTTCTTTGCCATATCCATGGATGCAAATCTCATTGGAAGAGATTGCAACAGTAGTCCAGGGGCAGAGCCCTCCGGGACACTCATACAATGAGAGAGGGGAAGGGTTGCCATTTTTTCAAGGAAAAGCAGAATTTGGTGAGATATATCCAATTATCAAAAAATGGTGCACTCTTCCTAAAAAAGAAGCATATCCAGGCGACATTCTCTTCTCTATAAGAGCCCCTGTAGGTCCAACCAATCTGGCCAATGTTCATTGTGCAATTGGACGTGGTCTTGCAGCTATTCGTCCCATGGATGATATGCCTTCTAAATATCTTTTATATTATTTGAGATATTCCAATCGAGGTCTTGCAGCACAAGCAACGGGAAGCACATTTCAGGCTATTAGCGGTAAGTTACTATGTGAATATCCTGTTATGGTAGCCCCCCTCCCCGAACAACACCGCATCGTAGCCAAGATCGAGCAGCTATTCTCCGAGTTGGACAAGGGCGTGGCCGAGCTGAAAAAGGCACGCGAAAAGCTGGAGCTGTACCGCCAATCATTACTGAAGGCCGCCTTTGAGGGCAGGCTCACGGAAGCATGGCGAAAGGAACACGCAGACGAACTTGAATCCGCCGATGAACTGCTGGCCCGCATCAAGGCCGAACGTGAAAAACGCTACCAGCAGCAACTGGACCAGTGGAATCAGGCGGTCAGGAAATGGGAGGCCCAGGGCAAACCCGGCAGGAAGCCAACCAAACCCCGCAAGCCCAAGAAACTGCCGCCGCTCACCAAGGAAGAACTGGCCGAGCTGCCGGAATTGCCGGAGGGGTGGGTGTGGTTCAGGGTAGCACATTTATGTGAGGTTGTTCGTGGCGGCTCACCAAGACCAGCAGGTGATCCGAAATACTATGGTGGTAACATTCCATTCCTAAAGGTGGCTGATATAACGGGAGACACAAATCCGTATTTGGAAAGTTTCACTTTTACGATCAAGGAGGCAGGACTTACCAAAACCAGATTGGTAAAAGCAAATACACTTTTGCTCTCCAACAGTGGAGCTACTCTTGGGGTTCCTAAAATTTGTACATTTGAAACTACTTTTAACGATGGCATAGCTGCATTTTTGGGTGTTGATGAAGATATTCTGCTTTATCGTTACTATTTTTGGATGAGTAATACACGAAAGATTCGTTCCGTTAATCAAGGTGCTGCCCAGCCTAATTTGAACACCAATTTAATCAAGGAGTATCTATTTCCTGTTTGCTCAAAAGCAGAAATGATAGCTGTAGCGGATAAATTAGACCGCATATTTTCCACCATAGAAAATGTGCAGAATACTCTGCAGAGAGAGCTAAGCAAAGCCGAAGCCCTCCGCCAATCCATCCTCAAAAAGGCCTTTTCCGGCAGGCTGGTGCCTCAGGACCCCAATGACGAGCCTGCCTCGGAGCTCCTGAAGCGCATTAGGGCGGAGCAAGAAGCCTGTACGGGCACGGCGCGCCGGTCGCCCCAACGGAGGCAACGCAAATGACCTACCGCCCTCCCTGCACCGTCACACCGGCCATCGAGCGGATGCTTGGTAACATCTGCGAGATGGTGGGCCGTCTTTCGCTTCCGGCCCAGGAAGACGACCTGCGGCTGCGGCGGATCAACCGCATCCGCACCATCCGGGGCTCTCTGGCCATCGAGGGCAACACCCTGTCCGAAGAGCAGATCACCGCCATCATGGACGGCAGACGGGTGGTTGCGCCACCTCGTGAGATACAGGAGGCGCGAAACGCCATTGAAGTTTACGACCGGCTGGAAGATTGGGACCCTAACAGCGAAACAGATCTGCTTTCGGCTCACGAAATCATGATGCGGGGCCTGATGGATTCTCCCGGCCGCTACCGGAGCGGCGGGGTGGGAGTCATGGGTGGAAATGAGGTCATCCATGTTGCTCCGCCCGCAGGCCGGGTGCCAATTCTGATGGGTGATCTTTTCAAATGGCTCCAGCGCAGCGAACGCCACCCCCTGGTGGCAAGTTCGATTTTTCATTACGAATTCGAGTTCATCCATCCCTTTGCAGACGGTAACGGCCGCATGGGACGGCTATGGCAGACCCTGATCCTCACCAGATGGAAACCCATTTTCGCCATCACTCCTGTGGAAAGCATGGTGCATGCCCGTCAGCAGGAATACTACGAGGCCATTGGGGAAAGTACAAAGATCAGCGACTCCGCGCCGTTCGTGGCGTTCATGCTCGAAGCAATAAGTGAGGTCATAGGGAATATCGGCAGCGACCAAGCAGCCGACCAAGTAACCGACCAAGTAAAGGCATTGTTATTGCTCATGGGCGGAGAGTTCATGTCCGCTGCGGAAATGATGACCGGACTTGGACTTTCGCACCGGCCGACCTTCCGGAAAAATTATCTGCAACCGGCTGCTGAAGCCGGATTTCTGGAGATGAAATATCCTGAGAAACCAAAACATCCTGGGCAACGCTATCGGCTGACAGCAAAAGGCAAAAGAATGAAGGCATTACTGGGAGAACAGGCACCATGAACACCGGATCCATAGTTCAAAAAATCTGGAGCTACTGCGATGTCCTGCGGGAATTTATCGACTTGTACAATCCGGCAAACCGCCATGAACGGAAAGAAACCTGGCACCCAGAAAGGAACCCGGAAGGCCGCTGGCGTAAGTTCAGTTACAAAGAGATTATCTCCCGCGATAAAACCAGCCTCGATATTTTATGGCTGAAAGACGCCAACCTGACTGACCTAGATAACCTTCCGGAACCGGAAGTTCTGGCAGAGGAAATCGTCGAAAATATCGAAGCGGCCCTGGCAAGCTTTCGGGAGGTCGCGGATGAACTGAACGGCGAACATCGATAGCGAAGAATCCGGAAGGCAAAGAGCGGAACTTTCTGTGTTGCTATCGATGTCTATGACAAAAATACGAGAAACCCATAGACAACTCATGGATTTCTCGTATGAAATCAAGTCGAGGTTGGTAACTACACCGATGAGTGTGTGCTCAAGACTCAGGTTATGACACCACCGCGTTTAATATGGCAGCGGGAATTGAAGAAAGGTCTTCCATGAAATTTATAAAAAAATTAACCAATCAGGTTAACCTTTTTTCTTGACTGGGGATTGGTTTGAATATATCATTTAAGAATAAAAAGCTGGCCAAGTCCTTCAATGAAGGGGAGCAGCTTGAAAAGATTCACGGGACCAAACGTGCGAGAAAAATTAGGATTCGTTTGGCTGAACTCAGGGCGGCCAAAAGTCTTATGGATTTTTGGCCTCCAAAGAGCGGACCAAGCCGATGTCATGAACTGACACAGGGACGACGGCGAGGACAACTATCCATGGACCTGGATCATCCCTACCGCTTGATTTTTATTCCTGACCACGGTCCGGTTCCCAGGCATGAGGATGGCGGTTTGGACTGGTCTCTGGTTACCGCCATTACGATTCTTGGGGTGGAGGACACCCATGAGTAACAAACATACCAACCAGTACGTACCGGATTATATTGTAACGCCGGGAGAGGTCCTTGCAGATTATCTTGCAAGTCTGGGGATGACGCAGGCCGAATTGGCGGCCAGAACCGGCCTGGCAAAAAAAACCATTAACGAGATCATCAAGGGTAAGTCACCCATTACCCACGAGACTGCACTGAAGTTTGAGCGCGCGTTGGGTCGACCGGCCCATTTCTGGAACAATCTGGAACGTCAATTTCAGGAAGACCGGATTCGTCTGGCGGAACAGCAGAGGCTGGAATCCTGGCTTGGCTGGTTAAAGAAAGTTCCGGTCAACACTATGGTCAAACTGGGTTGGATAGCAAAGCATAAGGACAAAAATGACCAATTGGAAGCGGTCCTGCGCTTTTTTGGGGTGGCCTCACCTGAACAATGGCAGGAGGTCTGGCAAGAGTACCAGGTTGCCTATCGTCAGACTCAACGCTTTGGAATCTGCGCTGAATCAGTGTCCGCCTGGTTGCGCCGGGGTGAAATTGAAGCGCGGGAAATCAGGTGTGCGCCATTTGACCGAAAATGTTTTCTGGAAATTCTTGATGAAATTCGTGACCTGACCAGAGAATCCCCGGACATTTTTGTGCCTGAACTGGTAAACTTAGCCGCCTCTGCCGGGGTAGCCGTGGTTTTTGTTCCCGAACTTCCCAAGACTGGTGTTTTTGGAGCAACCAGATGGCTGAAAGGCAAGGCGGTTATTCAACTAAGCCTGCGTTACAAGAGCAACGACCACCTCTGGTTCACTTTCTTCCATGAAGCTGGTCATATTCTCAAGCATGGCCGGAAGGAAATCTTCATCGAGGGCAGTGGCCTGGACGGAGAAAAAGAGGAGGAGGCTAATACCTTTGCCCGCGACAAGCTCATTCCGGCAACCGCTTACCGCCGTTTTCTTTCCACTTGGGATGGCCGCTCCCTGGAGCCGATTCAAAGGTTCGCCGAGGAAATCAGTATTGCGCCGGGGATTGTTGTTGGCCGACTACAACATGACAACTGCCTGCCAAAATCCCACGGCAACAAACTTAAGGTTTTTTATCGTTGGACTTATGCACCATGATCATTTCAGGGAAAATGTTTAAATTGGTATTTGAGGCGGAAAGACAGCCATGGCAATGACCCGTTTCCACCAGAGGGATAATTTTGGGCTGGAGACTCGGGTTATGACAACAGCACGTCTGATATGGTAATGGGAATCCACCTTCGCCCTAACGGGCTTCGGCGGACAAGTCGAACGCCCGCCTACCTGCCGAAGCCTCAGCGCAGACAGGTCCATTCTCTGTTTGGGGATTACGGCTTGCGCGGCAGACGGAACGCAAGCCTTGAGGCGAGTCCCGAAGGGATGCCACTGCGAAGCAGGGCACAAAATGTGGAGAAAAACATTTACCGCGCAGGGACGCGGATGCGCCGTCGCCCTGACGGGCTATGGCGGCACAAGGAACGGCAAAACAGATAGTTACAGGCATTTTAAAGAGCCTTCTGTTTTAGAGACTGGATTTCCGAAAGGCGGCGGGCCCTCCAGTATTTGCAAAAAGACAACCCGTCTCTCCGCAGGTCTTCTCCTGGACGACGGGTTTTCTATTTCTGCATCTGGGGAAATGAATGAGAACTGGTGTTTATCTGTTTTTCCCTGATTATGTTTTCTGAAATATCACAGTCCTAAGATAAGATAGGCTGTTATTTTAGGTTACGCTGCTTGATTCCCGGCGCATTTTTTGTTATTTTAATATAGGTCGTCGATCTAAAATAACAAAATGGCTTATTTTAGGATACGGAAAAACGATGAAGCGTGAACTCCAGGGACATTACGTTACCA
>QMMV01000077.1 GCA_003647435.1 Deltaproteobacteria bacterium
AATGGATGTTATTTGAACTTCTAAGCGCTGTTTTTTCTTTACGCTCAGTTAGGCTCGAGTTTGAGACGGTCTCCAATCGGATGGCCTGTCCGCAATAATATTTTCAAAAAGCTAAACTGATACCAAACATCTAAACTGATACGGAGCTTTATTTTTCACTTATGCGTAAAAGGGGGCTCACATGCATGGCTATCAGCGCACATTAAGAAAGGATGTTAAGTGTACCGGCATCGGACTCCACTCGGGCAAGCAAGTAACCTTGACCATCAAGCCCGCACCTGTGAACCATGGCATTAAATTCGTCCGTGTTGATCTCCCGCACAAACCTGTGATTTGTGCACATTTCCGGAACGTAATTGACACAAGCCTTGCAACTACTCTCGGAATGGACGGAGTGATTGTGTCAACTATAGAACACCTGATGGCGACTTTTGCCGGCCTGAAAATAGATAACGCCCTGATAGAAATGGATGCCTATGAAGCCCCCATAATGGACGGTAGCGCTGAACCTTTCACGTCTATGATAAAAAAGGCTGGAATCAAGACCCAGCCTAAGAAGCGATACATGATTGTCGTCAAGGAACCGATCAAGATGATCGAAGAAGATAAAGAAGTAGGGCTTTATCCGTCAGACACCCTTAAAATTACCTATACTATACGCTTTGACCATCCCCTGGTAAAGGAACAGTCCTATTCCATCTCCCTTGTGGATGGACTTTTTGAAAAGGAGATCAGCCCTGCCAGGACCTTCGGATTCCTGGACGAGGTTGACTATTTGAAGCGGAACGGATTTGCCAGAGGAGGGTCCCTGGAAAATGCGGTAGTCATTGACAAGGACAGGGTATTGAACCCCGAAGGGCTTCGTTATTCAAACGAGTTTGTGCGCCACAAGATACTCGACTGCATTGGAGACCTCTCCCTTTTGGCCATGCCTCTTATAGGACATATTGTAGCTGTCAAATCGGGCCACGCCCTCAACCACGCCCTATTGAAAAAATTCATGCAACAAAAATCCTGCTGGGAAACTGCAGAGGCTTAGCTTCTTTCACATCAAGTTCCCGCCCCTCAGGCTGTTAAATCCCTTGCAATTTATTACCTCGTTGGTTATCCTTCCTCAAGGCTACCGGTCTACCTGACCCATTGCCAAGGTGAAATCTCCAATGAGGAAAACTATTTTTACAGTTACCCTTTGTGTTTGGTTTTTTGCCTCCGGGCTCGCCTGGGGTCATGATGCCAGGATTAGCAATGTCATTGTGACGAATACGAGGGATGATCTCATCTTGTACTTCAAGGTAGAAGGATGTTTTACGAAAGACCTGGAACAGGCCATCTTAAACGGTGTTCCTACAACCTTCACTTTTTTGATATCTCTCGATCAGGTACGAAATTTCTGGAAAGACAAAAATCTTGCCAGCCTCCAGATCCACCATACCGTTAAGTATAATAGCATGAAAAATGAGTTTCTCATTACCTGCAGCGAGAACACCGACAGACAAATTGTAGTGCATTCTTTGTCTGATGCCAAAAGCATTATGGCAGAGGTAGAAAATCTGAGGATTGCCAAGCTTGAAAGCCTCAAAAAAAACCATCGCTACCAGGTCAGGATAAAGGCCGAATTGAGCAAAATCACATTACCTTTCAATCTTCACTACGTGTTTCGCTTCTTTCTGTTTCTGTGGGACTTTGAAACAGACTGGTACACAACCGATTTCATGTATTGATTCCGGATTCTCATGTCTCAAATCTCTGAACAAGAAGCCAGACGCAGAAAGCGTGAATGGATCATCATCTTGAGCCTCGTGGTCTTGGTGGCCATTGTTACCTACATAGAAACCAGGGTCGTCAAATTTGGCGCAGGGCTGCCAGTTTCCAATACGGTCATCACATTTATTCTTATCAACATCAACATGCTCGTGGTTCTGTTGCTGATCCTTCTGGTATTCAGAAATATAGCCAAACTCCTTTATGACCGCAAACGGAAGGTGATGGGGGCCAAGCTACGCACAAAGCTTGTAGTGGCCTTCTGTAGCCTTGCTCTGATACCCACCATCGTTCTGTTTTTCTTTTCAGTACAGTTTATGACCTCCAGCGTGGCCTTCTGGTTCAATGTTCCAGTAGAACAGTCTTTGAAAAAATCCTTAGAACTTGGCAAGCAGGTTTATACACATATTGAAAACAACAACCGCTTCTTTCTCGAGCGAATTGCCTATCAGGTGGCACGAAGAAACCTGCTGGAGCAGAAAAATAGAAAGGCCCTCAGCCACTACATCAAGGTCGTGCAAAATGCGTTCAATTTACAGGCCGTTGAGGTCTACTCCGTCTACTCTGAGCGACTGGCCGTGGCAATGGACACAAGCCTGGAAGGTGTCTCTTTTGAACCTGTATCCTCAGATGCCATCCAGAAGGAATTACATGAAGGCAGATTTTTAACCCTTACGGGCCTCCTTCCACGAGGAGAGATGGTTCGAACCCTCGGCTGCATTCCTATCAACGCAGGTCCAGATAAAGCCCTGGGCGTCATCGCGGTAACTACGGTCATCCCCCAAGGCCTTTCAGAAAACATGGCGGCGATTTCTCGAGGCTTTGATCAGTACCAGCAAATCAAGATGGTAAAAAAACCTATCCAGCTCAGCCACTTACTTACCCTATCCATTGTGGCTCTTCTGATTATATTCTGCGCTACATGGTTTGGGTTTTACATGTCAAAAACACTGACAACTCCTATTCTGGAGCTTGCCGAGGGAACACGTCGCGTTGCAGAAGGGGATCTCAACTTTACAATAGGGATGGTTGCCGATGACGAAATGGGCACTCTTGTGAATGCATTTAATAAAATGACCCGGGACCTGAGATCCGGCAAACAACAGCTTGAACTCTCCGCACGTGAGCTTAAGGAAAGAAACCTTGAGATTGAACAGAGGCGGCTCTATATGGAAACTGTCTTACAGAACGTTTCTGCAGGCGTTGTCTCTATTGATGCTGGCGGGTTTTTCACTACTATCAACAAGTCAGCAGAAACAATGCTCAACTTGGACGGCAAGGAGATATTGGGCAAGAGCTACAAGAAGCTTCTCGCCCCTGATCATTTGGCACTGGCCAGAAATCTGCTGGAAGAACTTGAAACCAGCCCAAGAAATTCTGTAGAAAAGACTGTTAGGATTACTCTTGACCAGACGCCTCGCACTTTCATAGTTCATGTTACGGCACTGAAGGACGAAAAGGATTCATACATGGGCACCGTGGTTGTTTTTGACGATCTAACAGAGATTGAGAAAGGCCAGAGGATGGCGGCCTGGCGCGAAGTAGCAAGACGCATAGCCCACGAGGTAAAAAACCCACTTACTCCTATCAAGCTTTCAGCTCAGAGACTCAGAAGGAGATACGAAAATCAGATTCAGGGGGATAATTCGGTTTTTCTTGAGTGTACACAGACCATTATTAATCAGGTGGATCAAATAAAAAACCTTGTAGACGAGTTTTCCTCCTTTGCCCGCCTCCCTGCGCTAAATCCTCAGCCGTCAGACCTGCCGGAGATTATCGAAGATGCTGTGGCACTTTATCGGGAGGCCCACCCGCATATTGTCTTCAACGTGGAGGTAAGCCCGGATATTCCTCAACTCAATCTGGATCGGGCACAGATGAAGCGCGTGATGCTTAACCTGATTGACAATGCTATTGCAGCTATGGATGGACAGGGGACAATTTCCATTCAATTGACCTTTGATCCCATTCTCAAGTTTGTTAGAATTGAGGTCATAGACACCGGGACCGGGATATCGCCGGAAGAAAAGGTTCATCTCTTCGAACCTTATTTTTCCACCAAGAAAAGTGGCATGGGACTCGGGCTATCGATTGTAAGCACAATCATTGAGGATCACAATGGTTTTGTACGCGTGCAGGACAATGATCCAAAAGGAACTAAATTTATAATAGAATTGCCCGCATAAAAGATGTTGTCCGTTGACCGATACCTAACGGCCAATCGCTGATAGCCAAGTGTCAGTTAAACCACCAAGGCACCAGGGCATAAAGGAAAGATATAATTTTCAAAAACCTCATGTGAAAGACAGGCAATCATTGCTTAGAAATTCCACATATTCCTTTATAGTGTGTATAAGAAATAAAGAATTATTCTGGGAACTTAGTGTCTTTGGGGCTTCGTGGCTGAACTATTATTTAACCAACAACCACGGTGGACGGATAACGCCCTGGAAGGAGTCAAGTCAATGTTTCCCACCATATTGATTGTAGATGATGACCCTCCGATAGTGCAGTCTCTTGGCGGAATCCTTTCCGATGAGGGATTTGTGATCCTAACAGCTTCCAACGGATACGAAGCACTGAAAGTTATAGATGAGGAGTCTCCAGACCTGGTCCTTCTCGATATCTGGATGCCGGGTATGGATGGAATAGAAACCCTCAGGGAAATTAAGAGGTCATACCCTTTTCTCCAGGTAGTGATTATTTCAGGGCATGGAACTATTGAAACAGCTGTTAAGGCAACCAAGCTTGGAGCGTATGATTTTATCGAAAAACCGCTTTCTATCGAAAAAGTCGTTGTCACCATCAATAATGCCCTCAACTTCCGGCGATTGGAAGAAGAAAACCGCTTTCTGCGGAAAAAAACGCTTGAAAAACACTCTATTACAGGCAACAGCCCTCCCATCCAGCTTTTGAAGAAGCAGGTCGCCATCGCTGCGCCCACCGATGCCTGGATACTGATTACAGGTGAGAACGGAACCGGAAAAGAGCTGGTAGCACGCACCATCCACCAGATGAGCAAGAGAGCTGACAAACCCTTGATCGATGTCAATTGCGCTGCCATACCTGACGAACTAATAGAGAGTGAACTCTTCGGTCACGAAAAGGGGGCATTTACCGGAGCCACTGCCAAGAAGCGGGGCAAGTTTGAATTGGCGGATAAAGGGACAATATTTCTGGACGAGATTGGAGACATGAGCCTCAAGACCCAGGCAAAGATATTGCGGATCCTGCAGGAGCAAAAATTCGAGAGGGTTGGCGGTACCCGGACCTTGAGTGTGGATGTACGGGTGTTGGCTGCAAGCAACAAAGACCTCGAAAAAGAAATCGAAAAGGGGACGTTTCGAGACGATTTATACTATCGCTTGAATGTCATTCCTATCGAAACCCCTCCCTTGCGCCACCGCACTGAGGATATACCGCTGCTGGTAGAAACGTTTCTCAAAGAATTTGCGGAAGAAGGCCACAGCCGTCAGAAGACTATTACACCTGGGGCTATCGAACTTCTGAAGGCCTATCCGTGGCCGGGCAATGTCCGGGAGCTAAAGAACCTCATAGAGCGCCTGGCTATCATGACGGAATCCGACGTTATCGATGAAGGTGATATTCCCCCATCCTACAGGCGTTCTAATAGGAGTAGGAGCCAGGGGGAAGAAATCGGTTTTTTTAATGCAGCTTCTTTCAAAGAAGCAAAGAAGGAATTTGAAAAGACCTACATCCTCAGAAAGCTCTCCGAAAATGACAACAGTATTTCTCAAGCCGCCGAGTCCATGGGAATTGAAAGAAGCCACCTGTACAAGAAGATAAAATCTCTGGGCATCAAGTTGTGAGCAGCAGTTCAGCGGCGGAATAATTATGAGGATTATCGCGGGTGAGTTTAAGGGGAAAAAGCTTTTCCCCATAAGAGGCCTCTCAATTCGTCCTACCACAGATTACCTGAGAGAATCTATCTTCAACATCCTTGGAGATCGCATCAAAGATCGGGTTGTCCTCGACCTGTTTGCCGGAACCGGCAGTCTCGGGATAGAAGCCTTAAGCCGTGGTGCTGCCTCCGCGGTATTCATTGACAGATATTTGCCCGCGGTCAGAACAATTGAGCGAAACATTTCTGCCTGCTCACTCGAGAAACGATGCACTGTCCTGAGAATGGATATACTGGGGGGGCTGAACCTTCTGCGATCGATTTCCCCTCCCTTCGACCTCGTGTTTATTGATCCTCCTTACAAACAGGCCTTAGTAGTGCCCACGTTAAAGTTATTGCATCGCGCTCGGTGCCTCCTCAGAGGTGCTACAATTGTGGTCGAGCACAGCGTGCGTGAAAGTCTTGCAGAAAAGATAGCCGCATTCAGCCTGATTGATCAGAGGCAATACCGGAAAACCCTTGTTTCTTTTTATGAATATGTGATATGAAAAACATCGCGAAGCTTGCCTTAAACCGATCGGTTGAGCAACGAGCAATTCATGACTCGAGGCAAAGCGATACCATACCGCCAAATGGATGTCGCGGAATTTCTGCAACCTATTGACATTACAAGGTTTCTTGAGACCCTATTTTTTTGTCTCGCGAACGGAATAACGGAATGATGAAATGATGGAATATTGAGTTTTGCGAGATTTTGCGAGTCTGTAATAATGCTATGTTGGTAAAAATCAAACAAAAACTTAGGAAATGGGGTATTTACCGATCAACCCATTATTCCAACATTCCAGTATTCCAATATTCAAATATTCGTATCAGTTGTATCAGTTTAGCTTTTTGAAAATATTATTGCGGATGGCCTGTCCGCTCAGTATGTCTGTTTTTTAAAAGAGCTAAAGTGTTACAAATATTCAAATTGTGAGCCAAGCGAACTAAGTCCTGGAGTGTGAGATGGGTGCTTTGAAGAAGAAAAAGATTGCCGTTTATCCGGGGTCTTTCGATCCAGTAACCAATGGACACTGTGATATTGTATGGCGAGGGCTCAGGCTCTTTGATGGAGTCATCGTAGCAGTGGCAAGGAATGGAAGCAAGAACCCGCTCTTTACGGTTGAGGAGCGCCTCGAAATGTTAAGGGAAACCTTCAAAGACACACCAGGTGTTGAGGTCGATAGCTTTGACGGACTTTTAGTCAACTATGTTGCCAATCGCGGTGCGGACGCCATTTTGCGTGGTCTTCGAGCAGTATCGGACTTCGAATATGAATTTCAGATGGCCTTAATGAATAGGAAACTCAACAAAAATATACAAACTGTTTTTCTCATGACGGGATTGCGGTGGATATTTATCAGCTCTTCCATTATCAAGGAGGCCGCTCAGTTCGGAGGCCAAACCCGCGGCATGGTCCCTGACATCGTTTGCGAAAAATTACAGGAAAAATTCAGCAAGAGCAGCAGTGGTGTTTAATCAGGTTTCCAATAAGGGTGGAGACCCTGAGTTTGTCTTACACGTCTTCCCGAATACTTATCCCCATTGATGCTAAAGAAAGCACTTGATTGCCACAAAACCGAGCACCAATAATATCACAAATGCTACCGCAAGTGTATTGAAATACCTTTCAATAAAACTTTCGATCTTTGGACCAAAGAGGCAGATCAAACCGCCTACAAGGAAAAAGCGAGCCGATCTTGAAGCGGCTGATGCGATCAGAAAAATCGGAAAATCGATCCGGAAGGCGCCTGCTGAAATAGTAAAGACCTTGTATGGAATCGGGGTAAAACCTGCAATACCAACTGCCCAGGCATCGTAAAGAGAGTAGAGCTGACGGATAGACTCGTACTTAGGCGTTAGCCCATAAAATTTGATAATGCCGTCGCCTACGACCTCCATAAATTGCAGCCCAATAAGATACCCGAAACAACCACCCAGGATCGAACCAACAGAACAAACAAGGGCATATCTGATCGATTTCTTGGGCAGGGCAACCCCAAGGGCAATCAGAAGAACATCGGGCGGCACCGGGAAGAAAGAGGACTCGGAAAAGGCCAGAATGAACAGTGCCCACGTTGCATACGGTGTTTTTGCCCATTGCAAAACCCAACCATGTAACTTATTCAATCTTCCTGCCAACCTTGCTTCCCAATCAGCTTCACAAACCTGCAGCCGCCCAGGTTGATCTCGCGGAGACCGTCTTTTTGCCTGATGATCTTAAGCAGGGTTTGTGAA